>CAIXBE010000074.1 GCA_903917595.1 uncultured Rhodobacterales bacterium | reverse complement strand
TTCAGGCCCTTCTGACGGCGGCTGAGGGTGCTGAAGTTCGGAACCGCCCAGTCCAGATCGATCAGTTGCAGCAGGCTCTCGACGAACCCGGTCGTCTGGCGAAGCGCCATGCCGAAAAGCACCTTCATCGTCAGGCAGATCTGGATCGCCGCATCGCTGTAGTCGGGCTGTCGGCCGCGTTTGCCAGTCGGCGCGGCTTCCCAAGCCATGGCGGGATCGAACCAGATCGTCAGCGAGCCACGGCGCTTCAGCGCTTCATTGTAGCCTTGGACGTCGCGATCAATGTGGACCTTGATCACCTTGTAGGGCGCGAGAAAGCCGTCGCGGATGCCCTGCTTGAGCGAATAGCTGTAAACCGGCGTGCCGAAGTAATCGATGTTTGAGGCGTATTCCGTTTCCTTCGGCGTGGCAGTCAGGCCGATCTGAGACGCCGAAGATAAATGGTCGAGGATTTCGCGCCAGGCGGAATCGTCTGCAGCGCTACCGCGATGGCACTCGTCGATTACGATCAGATCGAAGAAATCGCGCGAAAACTCCTTGTAGAGCTTCTGGCTTTCCTCCGGGCCTGTGATCGCCTGATAGAGGCCGAGGTAGATTTCATAGGACGTGTCGATCCGGCGTTTCTTATCCAGGGCCAGCGTGAGGTCCGTCGAGGTGCCATCGGCGCGTTCGATGGTCTTCGACTGGGTCGACAGCTTGGCCATATTCCCCGCGAAGGGACGGAAATCATTCACCATGGTCTGATCGATCAGCACGTTGCGATCCGCCAGAAAGAGGATGCGCTTTTTCTGGCCCGCCTTCCAAAGGCGCCAGATGATCTGGAACGCCGTGTAGGTCTTGCCGGTGCCCGTTGCCATGACCAACAGAACCCGATCCTGCCCCTTGGCGATCGCCTCGATGGCTGCGTTGACGGCGTTGATCTGGTAATAGCGCGGGGCTTTGCCGCTGCCGTCGTCGAAATAGTCTTGCAGCGCCACAGCTGATGCCGCGTCAGAAAGACCTTTCCATTTCCGGTATCGCGCCCAGAGGTCGGCAGGCGAAGGAAACTGGTCCAGTGTGAGAGTGACCTCGGGCGCGGCACTCATGCCAGTCCGATCGTGAAACACAAAGCCATCCCCGTTCGACGAAAACACAAATGGGATGCCCAGCGTTTCCGCATATTCCAGCGCCTGTTGCAGCCCAGCGCCGACGGCCTGAGTGTTTTCTTTCGCCTCGATCAGCGCGATCGGGATATTCGGTTTGACGGATAGAATGTAATCCGCACGCTTGCCCTTCCCCCTGCTCACCAATTTGCCGCGAACAATGATCCGGCCCTTGGTGAAACTGACCTCTTCGCGGATCTGGGTTATCTCATCCCAACCCGCACTCCGGAGCGCCGGGGTGATGAACTTGGTGCAAATGTCACGCTCACTGAGCGATCGCTTCTCCATGCGGTCACATCCCGGTTACGCGACGCACCGCAAGAGCGGCAAATCGGATAAATGCTTTGAATTACGAGCTTAAACGGGATTCACCTTGCCGGGCAACGCCTATCGCGGCGTAGCATGCGTTCTGACAGTGCTTGAGCCGGAAACTTGGGGTTGAGTGCATGCTGGCCGCGTCGCACGGCAATATTGACCCCGCCACCACCTTCAGCCTCGGCTTCAGCATTTCACCGACCGCGTTGACCCCTGCCCGCATGGGCGAGTCGATCAGGCGGCCTATGGTGGGTTGCTTGGCGTTGGCCTGCAGACGCGACCAGCGGGCATCTTGCGGCGCCCAGAAGATGTTGTCGGCCAAGTATTCGTCGGGGTCTTCTGCCCCTTCGGGGTATTCGGCAAGCAACGCCTGACGCTTCAGTTCGAACCCGTCGGAGATATGCTTGAGGAAGATCAGGCCAAGGGCGACGTGCTTGTAATCCGACGGTTCCATGTTCCCGCGCAGCTTGTCGGCGGTCTTGAAGAGGCTGGCTTCAATGCCAAGGTCGGAGCCGTTGTCGATCGATGCCGTCTAAAATTCCCAGATATTCCCAAACGTCATGCAGAACTTAGATCAGCAAGAAGCACAATGCCACCGCCTCACGGTAAGGACTTGCAAACTGCGTGGTATAAAGTGGAAGCACCCGAAACGGGCTGTCTTGCGGGTGATCTGGGGCGCAGACGACGTTCCGCCGCGGCCGGGAATCGCGCTAGCAAACTTGTGTTGCAATCACTGAAGCCCTCGCGCAAATCGCCTCATACCGTTCGCGCGGCGAGCTTAATTTTTCATGTTTGATGTGGAAAGGGTGATGTGAGCCCGTAAACCCTTCATTCTGCAAAAGGTAGCAACTTGCAGGTATTTGCAGCATCGCAAGGTATCAAACTGAAAGGTGGTTTTGGATACGATCGAGGATATGGCTACCTAGGGAGACGAACTTGCAATCTGACGGCATTCGTTGGGCGCGGGTGTCCGATCCTACAGTTCCGACTCGCCGACGGACCTGAGTTCGGGCCAGGTGAACTGAGTATTGTCAGCACTTCACCGAAGAAGAAAGGGGGGATCAAAAGGGGGATCGAACATGTTGGAAAATCGTTAAGCTTCTGATTAATATATTATATTTGAGTTTTAGTGGTGCCCGCGGCCGGACTTGAACCGGCACGGCCTTACGGCCAAGGGATTTTAAGTCCCCAGTGTCTACCATTTCACCACGCGGGCACTTTGCCGACATTAGCCGTTGGTCATGCCGGGGGAAAGCCCCCGGTCCTTGCCAAAGTCCGGTCCTTGCCAGTGCAGGCTGCCCCGGTCTAGCGTGGCATGAATGCCAAGGGGGGCCGCCAGATGACGCTTGATCTATGCTACATGCCCGCACACGAGGCTTTGGCCCGGTTTCGTGACCGCAGCCTGTCGCCCGTTGAACTGATGTCGGCGGTGATCGCCCGGGCCGAAGCGGCAAAGGACCCGGTCAACGCCTTTACCCACACCCATTTCGACGAGGCGATGGATCTGGCACGCAAGGCAGAAGCAAAATACGCCCGCGGCGGTCGCCCCCGCGCGCTGGAGGGGCTGCCGATCGGGATCAAGGACGAAAACCTGATCGCGGGCAAACCCACCTCATCCGGGTCGCTGATCCTGAAGGATTTCGTCGCCGACAGCACCTCGATCAACAACGAGCGCATCCTTGGCGCCGGGGCCATTGTCCTTGCGCGCACCGCCACGCCGGAATTTTCCGCCGCTGGAATCTGCTGGTCGCGGCTTTGGGGGGTGACGCGGAACCCGTGGAACCCGGCCCTGTCGCCCGGGGGGTCGTCGGGCGGGTCGGCGGCGGCGTTGGCGTCGGGCATGGTGCCGCTGGCGATGGGGTCGGACATCGGCGGATCGATCCGCATTCCGGCATCCGCTTGCGGGGTGGTCGGCTACAAGCCGCCCTACGGCCGCAACTCGGACGATCCACCGTTCAATTTGGATTTCTTCTGCCATACCGGCCCCTTGGCGCGAACGGTCAGGGATGCGGCCTTGCTGCAGAATGTGGTCAGCGGCCCGCATCCAAAGGACATCACCACGCTGCGCCCGAAACTGACGCTGCCTTTGACGGGCAAGTCGATCAAGGGCTGGAAAATCGCCTATTCCCCTGACCTTGGGCTGTTCGAGGTCGACCCCGAAGTGCGCCGCAACACGGAAGCAGCATTGGATGTCTTCCGCGACCTTGGGGCCCATGTGACCGAGGTGAAAACTGGCTGGGGACCTGAGGTTTTTGAAGCCTGCATGACCTATCTGGCGCATATCTTCGGCGCCTATATCGCCGGGATGCTGGACGAACACGCCGATCTGATGACGCCCTATGTCCGCCAGTTTGCGGAGATGGGCCGCACGTCGACCGCCCGCGACTATGTGCAGGCGCTGGAGGTGATTGCGGCCAGCTACGCGCCGATGGGCGCGATCCTTGAGGCGCATGACATCCTGATCTGCCCGACGCTTGGCCTGCCCGCCCCGCCCGCCGATTTTGACAGCACGAAGGACGAAATCCGCATCAACGGCAAGCTGGTCAGCCCCTTCCTTGGCTGGGCGCTGACCGTGCCATTCAACATGCTGTCACGCCTGCCGGTGCTTGCCGTCCCATCAGGTCGGGCGGCTAACGGGGTGCCGACCGGCATCCAGATTGTGGGACGCAGCTACTGCGATCGGGATGTCTTTCAGGCCGGAATGGCGTATGAGGCGGCCCTTGGCGGCTGGTTCACCACCCCCGGCACCCGCCCAAAGCTGAAATGACCCTTCAACCCATTCACCAAGGACCGTGACCCCGCAAATGCCTGCTCTTACCTCTGACTTCTGCCGCGATTTGGTGACCGCTTCACTGTCCCACATCGCCCGTCCCGTCAGCGAAGACGGCTTCTTCCTTTATGCCCATGAGGCGGGCGACACCAGCGCGGTTCATCCCGGCTACAACCTCATGCAGCATTGCGGGACGTTCTGGTTTATGGCCCGGGCCGTGAATGGACTGCCCGTGGCACATGATGCCGGTCTGACGCTTTCAATTGTCCGGGCGCTTGGCCGGATCGGTCTCAAGCTTGCACCCCCGCCCTGGGCCGAGCCCGACCGGCCCAGTCTGGCCCTCGTCACCCAGGGGGCGGTCAAGATCGGCGGATTGGGCCTGGCGCTTCTG
>CAIXBE010000073.1 GCA_903917595.1 uncultured Rhodobacterales bacterium | reverse complement strand
TTCTTCCAGCCGTCGATAAGGGATGCCAGAAGCCGCGCTGGCCAGCGCTTTTCGTCGATATCGGCGGCGCTGATCAGTTGCTTCAAAAGCCGCAACTGGTCGTCGGTATCAAGGATGGTGAAGGTCGGCTTCAGCCCCACCAGTTCGGCATGGCGGCGCAGGATCTTGGCGGAAATGGAATGGAATGTGCCCATCCACTGAAGGCCGTGTTCCCTCAGGTAAAAGTCCAGTTCAAAGGGCGTCCGTTGAAGGCGGTCCTTCATCTCTTTCGCAGCTTTGTTGGTGAAGGTGACCGCAAGAATTTCTCGCGAGTTGCATTTTCGCAAGGTAAGTAAATGTGCAACCCTTGCCATAAGGGCCTTGGTTTTCCCGGTGCCCGCGCCCGCGAGCATCAAAACAGGACCGTCCAACGCCTCGACGGCTTTCAACTGCGCTGAGTTAAGTCCATCAAGATATGCGGTGCTGCCCGGCGGACGTCCCCGCGACGCCATCGCCCGTTGCGACAGCGGGATCGGGGCGGCGGCGGCGGCAAAGGCCTGATCTTCGTCCATTGGGGTCATGTGGCTAAGGTAACCGCATCAGACCTGCAGGAAAAGCCTTGTTCTGCGATTGTTCCCATCATTTCCCGCCCACACCGTCCCGCGTCATCCTTGCGGCCTGGGCCCCTGCCGCGTCCAGTGCCGCCGCGACCGCCGCCCCGAAGCCCGCCTTGTCGGCAGCCGTCAGCCCCGCCGCCGTGATCCCGGCGTAACCGCGATAGGTGTCCAAAAGGTCCCCAACCCCGGCGACCTGCCCGGCCAGTGCAGCACCCGACGCCCGCACCGACCCGACCGCGCGCTGCGCGATATCCTTGGGCAGACCTTGCGCGCGGGCATGGTCCAGCATCGCCTGCGCCATCAGCGCGGGATAGGCCGACCCGGAGCCGCTGAGCGCCGAAAGATAGTCCAGCGCGCCCTCATCCGCGACCTGAGCCACATCGCCCGTCGCGGCCAGAAGGTGGGTGACCAACGCCGCCTCAACCTCCGATAACCCCGGCCCCGCGACCCAAGGTGTAAAAGATTGCCCAGTGCTGGCCCCGCCATTCGGCATCGCCCGTACGATCCTCGCGCCGGGACACAGCGCGGCCAAACGGTCCAGCGACCAGCCGGTCATGAAACTGATCACCAGCTTGCCCGCGCCGTCGAACCCGGGCAGCGGGAAGTCTTCGGGCCGGACTGACAGAACCACGACATCCGCCCCTTGGCACAAGTCCCCGGCATCCGCCGCCCAGCGCACCCCGGGCCAGGCTGCATAGATGTCGCGCGGGGCCGACCGGTTCATCAGGATCATTTCGCCCTCGGGCCAGCCGCCCTGCAGCAGCCTTGTGCCCAGCGCCGTTCCCAGCCACCCTGTCGCCCCGATCAGTCCCAGCCGCATCTTTTCCCCCAAATCTGCGTCCTGGCCATTCTCGGTCAGCGATCCGGCGCCCACAACCCGCGCCGACACTCTGCGCCGACAGAATTCGCAAACTGTCACGCCGCCGTCGTATTCATCCCTTGCGCTGCGTTGCAGCATCCCTAAGGTGCGTGCAGTCCACGCTTTGGGGGGAACCACCGATGCCCGAATTCAAGAAGATCCTCATCGCCAACCGGGGCGAGATCGCCATCCGTGTGATGCGCGCCGCCAACGAGATGGGCAAGAAGACGGTCGCCGTCTATGCCGAAGAAGACAAGCTGTCGTTGCACCGCTTCAAGGCGGATGAGGCGTACCGGATCGGCGAAGGCCTGACCCCGGTCGGCGCCTATCTCAGCATTCCGGAAATCATTCGGGTCGCGCGAATGGCGGGGGCGGATGCGATCCATCCGGGCTATGGGCTGTTGTCGGAAAACCCCGATTTCGTCGACGCCTGCGATCAGGCCGGGATCACCTTTATCGGCCCCCGCGCCGAAACCATGCGCGCGCTGGGTGACAAGGCGTCAGCCCGCCGGGTGGCGATGGCCGCTGGTGTGCCGGTCATCCCCGCGACCGAAGTGCTGGGCGACGATATGGCCTTGGTGAAAAAGCAGGCGGCCGAGGTCGGCTATCCATTGATGCTCAAGGCCTCATGGGGCGGTGGCGGGCGCGGGATGCGCCCGATCAACTCTGAGGACGAGTTGGAGTCCAAGGTCCGCGAAGGCCGGCGTGAGGCCGAATCCGCCTTTGGCAACGGCGAGGGCTATCTGGAAAAGATGATCCTGCGCGCCCGCCACGTCGAGGTGCAGATCCTTGGCGACAAGCAGGGCAACGTCTGGCACCTGTGGGAACGCGACTGCACCGTGCAGCGCCGCAACCAGAAGGTCGTCGAACGCGCGCCTGCCCCCTATCTGTCACAGGTCCAGCGCGACGAAGTCTGTGAAATGGCCCGCAAGATCTGCGCGCATGTGGACTACGAATGCGCTGGTACAGTCGAATTCCTGATGGATATGGATTCGAGCAAGTTCTACTTCATCGAGGTGAACCCAAGGGTGCAGGTCGAGCATACCGTGACGGAAGAGGTCACCGGCATCGACATCGTGCAGGCCCAGATCCTGATCGAAGAAGGCAAGTCGCTGGCCGAAGCGACCGGGGTTGCCTCGCAATCCGAGGTTAAGCTGAACGGCCATGCGGTCCAGTGCCGGGTGACGACGGAAGACCCGCTGAACAATTTCATTCCCGACTATGGCCGCTTGACCGCTTACCGGTCGGCGACCGGCAACGGCATCCGGCTGGACGGTGGCACCGCCTATGCCGGGTCGGTGATCACGCGGTATTACGACAGTCTGCTGGTCAAGGTCACCGCCCATGCCCAGACGCCGGAAAAGGCGATTGCGCGGATGGACCGGGCCTTGCGCGAATTCCGCATCCGGGGCGTGGCCACGAACATCGAATTCGTGATCAACCTGCTGCAGCACAAGACCTTCCTCGACAACACCTATACCACCAAGTTCATCGACACGACGCCGGACCTGTTTCATTTCAAGAAACGCCGCGACCGTGCGACCAAGATCCTGACCTATATCGCCGACATCACGGTGAACGGGCATCCCGAAACCGCAGGCCGCCCCCGCCCAGCCGCCGAGGTGCGCGCGCCGAAACTGCCGGTGCTGGCGGCCAAACCGTCGATGGGTACCCGCAACCTCTTGGAGCAAAAGGGCCCGCAGGCCGTCGCCGACTGGATGAAGGCGCAGACCCGCGTCCTGATAACCGATACCACGATGCGCGATGGCCACCAGTCCCTGCTGGCGACCCGGATGCGGTCGATCGACATGATCCGCGTGGCACCGGCCTATGCGGCCAACCTTGGCGGGCTTTTCAGCGTCGAATGCTGGGGTGGGGCGACGTTTGACGTGGCTTATCGCTTCTTGCAGGAATGCCCGTGGCAACGACTTCGGGACCTGCGGGCTGCGATGCCGAACGTGATGACGCAGATGCTTTTGCGCGCGTCGAACGGGGTGGGGTATACCAACTATCCCGACAACGTTGTTCGATCCTTCGTATCTCAGGCCGCGAAAACCGGCGTAGACGTGTTCCGCGTGTTCGATTCGTTAAACTGGGTCGAAAACATGCGCGTCGCGATGGACGCGGTGAACGAGGCCGGAAAGGTCTGTGAAGGCACGATCTGCTATACCGGTGATCTGCTGGATCCGGCTCGTCCGAAGTATGATCTGAAATACTACGTCGCGATGGGACGCGAGTTGAAAGCCGCGGGCGCGCATGTGCTGGGGTTGAAGGACATGGCGGGCCTGCTGAAGCCCGCCGCCGCCCGGGTTCTGATCAAGGCGCTGAAACAAGAGGTCGGCCTGCCGATCCATTTCCACACTCATGACACCAGCGGTGCCGGTGCCGCCACCGTGCTTGCCGCCTGCGATGCGGGCGTCGATGCGGTCGACGCGGCGATGGACGCGTTTTCCGGTGGCACCTCGCAGCCCTGCCTTGGGTCCATCGTCGAAGCCTTGCGCCACACCGACCGCGACACCGGTCTGGACATGGCCGCGATCCGCGAGATTTCCAACTACTGGGAACGGGTCCGCGCGCAGTATTCGGCGTTCGAATCCGGCATTCCGGCACCAGCCTCCGAGGTCTACCTGCATGAGATGCCCGGTGGCCAGTTCACCAACCTGAAGGCTCAGGCCCGCAGCCTTGGCCTTGAAGACCGCTGGCACGAAGTCGCGCAGGCTTATGCCGATGCGAACCAGATGTTCGGCGATATCGTAAAGGTCACGCCCTCGTCCAAGGTGGTCGGAGACATGGCGCTGATGATGGTGGCGCAGGGACTGACCCGCGCGCAGGTCGAAGACCCCGCCGTCGATGTGGCCTTTCCCGAAAGCGTGGCCGACATGCTGAAAGGCAACCTTGGCCAACCCCCCGGTGGCTGGCCTGCGGGCATCCTGAAAAAGGTGCTGAAGGGTGAGGCGCCTTTGACCGAACGCCCCGGCAAGTCGCTGGCGCCGGTCGATCTGGAGGCGGTCCGGGCCAAGGTCTCGGCCGAGTTGAACGGCTTCAAGGTCGATGACGAGGATCTGAACGGTTATCTCATGTATCCAAAGGTTTATCTGGATTACATGGGCCGCCACCGCGCCTATGGGCCGGTCCGCATCCTGCCGACCCGGACCTTCTTTTACGGCATGGAACCGGGCGATGAAATCTCGGTCGAGATTGACCCCGGCAAGACCCTTGAAATCCGCCTGCAAGCGGTGGGCGAGACGACCGAGGAGGGCGAGGCCAAGGTCTTCTTCGAACTGAATGGCCAGCCCCGCGTGGTCCGGACCCCGAACCGTGCGGTCAAGGCCAAGACCGCCGCCCGCCCCAAGGCGCAAGAGGGCAACCCCGCCCATATCGGCGCGCCGATGCCGGGGGCGGTGGCGTCCATCGCGGTCACCGTCGGCCAGAAACTGCGGGCAGGAGACCTGATGCTGAACATCGAGGCGATGAAGATGGAAACCGGCCTGCACGTCGACCGCGAGGCAACCGTCAAGGCGATCCACGTCCACCCTGGCAGCCAGATCGAGGCGAAAGACCTGCTGATCGAACTGGAGTGACGCCGGGAAATATCGGCCGGGAAACCGGGAAAATTCGCTGCTGGCGCATTTTTCCCCTTGCAGGTCGCGGGGTGGTTCAATAGATCACGCCTCACCGAAACGGAGTGCGGGCGTAGCTCAGGGGTAGAGCATAACCTTGCCAAGGTTAGGGTCGGGCGTTCGAATCGCCTCGCCCGCTCCAATTCGGAACACAAAGGCCGCCTTCGGGCGGCCTTTTGGTTTTCAGGCGCTTCAGGCCCGGTCATCCTTGGGGCTGCCCATCACGACAAAGGTGGTGATGGCGCGGACCTGTGGCAGGGTGCCAAGGATTTCGGTGTGCCAATGTTTGAAGGCGGCCAGATCGGCCACCTCGACCCGCAGCAGGTATTCGACGGTGCCGGTGATGTTGTGGCATTCGCGCACTTCGGTCGCGCGGGAAACGGCGCGTTCAAAGGCTTCTTGCGCGGCCTTGGTGTGGCTGCCAAGACCGACGGTGACATAGGCGACAAAGCCGATCCCAAGCTGCACCGGATCAAGGACAGCGCGGTAGCCCCGGATCACCCCCGCCTGTTCCAGCGCCTGCACCCGGCGCAGGCAGGCCGAGGGCGACAGGCCCACCCGGTCCGCCAGCGCCAGATTGGATTGGCGCGCATCGCGAGAAAGCTCGCGCAATATCCGGTGGTCGATGTCATCCAGTTTCGTCATTTATTGCAAAAATAGGGTAGATGGCCGCATCTTTGCAATCCTTCATCGCGTCAGGCGGCGCAGAATTGCGGGCATGACACAAGACCTGCTGATCGCCCTGCTGGGCTTTGCCTTCGTCACCTCGGTCACTCCGGGGCCGAACAATATGATGCTGCTGGCATCGGGCGTGAACTTCGGCTTCCGGCGCACCCTGCCGCATATGCTGGGGATCAGCGTCGGCCATTCGCTGATGGTGTTTTTGGTCGGCATGGGGCTTGCAGGCGCGTTCAAGGCCTGGCCCCCGGCGCTGGTGGTGCTTAAGCTGGCGTCGGTTGGCTACATGCTGTGGCTGGCGTGGAAGATCGCCCATTCGGCGGCCCCGGGTGAAGGTAGAGCGGCCGCGCGGCCAATGACCTTCCTGCAGGCCGCCGCGTTCCAGTGGGTGAACCCCAAGGCCTGGGCAATGGCGCTGGGGGCGGTCGCGGCCTATGTCCCGGAACCGTCGCTGATGGCATATGCCACGGTGGCGCTGGTGTTTTCGGCGGTCAACCTGCCGTCGGTGTCGGTCTGGGCCGGGGCCGGTCAGGCGGTACGGCGCTGGCTGGAGGGGCCGGGGCGGCTGCAGGCTTTCAACTGGACGATGGCGGTGCTGTTGGTTCTGTCGCTGTGGCCCGTCATCACATTAGAGCTGTAAGACTAGCGCTGCCACAACCCCTCGCGGCGCAAGGTGTTGCGGATCGCCTGTTCGCGGTGCGGCAGGTTCTCGCGGTCAAAAAGCCCGCGCGCTTTGCGGCCCTGGTTTTGATAGACCATTGCCTTCAGGGCGGGCCAATTCCGCAGCGTCGGGCGCACCGCCTTGTCCTTTGCCACCTCCTCCAGCACCGCCACGGCATGGTCACTTTCGCGGGCGTATAGCAATGGCAGCGTGCGGTAGTGGCAGGTCGCTGCCCCGTCCAACGCGTCCAGTTCCGGCCCCGGACGGCCACCGCCAAAGGAATGGATAACCAAAGGCAGCGCCACCTGATCGAGCCAGGGGTCCAGTGTCTGGCAGACCAGTTCGTCCGGCACATTGTCGCGGATCGACTTGGCATAGGACAGGAACCGGTTGCCAAAAGCGCGCGGGCTGGCGTGGAAGAACCAGCCCGCGTTGAAGTAAAGATAGCGTTGCCAGTATTCATCGGGCTGCGTGAGGTCGAGAGAGCTTGCAAACTCCAGCCCGAAGCGGTCGTAAAGCGATTTCCAGGTTTGGGCATAGCCCGGCCCGTAAAGCTCCACCTGCGGCCAGGTGCCCTCGCGGCGCATCGAGGCCGAGGGTTTGGTGAAGTCGAACGGGATCTCTGACAGGGGCCCGGTGATCAGCGTGTCGGTGTCCAGAAACAGGAACGGCGCGTCGGGAAGGGCGTCCAGGGCCTCGATCTTGTTGCCATAGGGATAGGCGGTGCCGAATGCCTGCGTCTCGAACGGCAGCACGGTGGCGCCAAGGTCAGCCAGAAGGGCGCGGCTGGTGTCGGACATCCGCGGGTCGGTCTGCCATTTTGGCCCCGGCTGCGGCTCGGCGATGTAAAGCGTGCCTGCAAAACCCGGATCGGAATGGTGAAGGCTGGCGGCCAAGAGGATCGCCTCATGCTCCAGCCGCCCGCCTTGACCGATGGCAAGGATGTTGAAGCTCATGGCTTTGGCGTGAACCGCAACGACAGGCAGGACATGCCGCCATCCAGTTTGGCGCATTCGGAATTGCCGATCTCGCGGACGGTGAACCCGGCCGCAATGATCGCGTCACGGGTGCGCGGAAAGCCCGCGGGCACCAGCACCAGATCGTTGAAGCGGATCGAATTGGCGGCGGCTTCCTCGCCTTCCGCCACGTCGATCACCCGGTAGCCGTCAAAGCAGCCCGAGGCCGACAGACGGGTGGTCGACAAGACCGTGTCGGTGTCCAGCAGCGAACAATCGGTCTTGAAATGCAGCACGCCCGGCGGGGTATGAACCTCACGCACGGGGTGACCCCAGGGGGCGACAAGGCGGGTCAGTTCGGCAATCCCCGCCGCATTGGTGCGGGCCGACCGGCCGACAAGAATCTCCCGTTCCGTGACCAGAATGTCGCCGCCTTCAATGTAACTGTCCGCGCCGCTGATCGCCACGACCTGCCCATAAAGTGCGGCCAGATGCGGGGCCATTTCCGTCGCTTCACCCAGCCGCGAGGGCGCTCCGGGGCGCATGATCACGGCCCCTTGCGGCAGGCACAGGGCGGTATCCTCGACAAAAACGCTGTCGGGAAAGGCCTCCAGCGGCCCCAGTTCGACCACCGTCGCCCCGGTTTCGCGCAAGGTCGCGACATAGGCTGCGTGGTGCGCCTGCATCAACGCAAGGTCGGGCGTGCCGGTATCCACGGCGCGCAGTCCGGCGATGATCGACGCGGCTGGTCGACGGGTGATGGCATGGCTGAAATGGGTGGAAAAGGACATCGGACCGGACCTGTTTGGACTGCTATCGGTGTCGCACCCCCGCGCCCGCTTCGCAAGAGGGTCGCGCTTGCCGCCACGGCCTTTGCCGCCTAGGCTTGGTGGTGAAATTACCCGTCCAGCAAGGGAAATCCGATGGAGCATCACCCGACCTCGGTCACCGGCGGCTGTCTGTGCGGCCGGGTGCGATACCGAGCCGAGGTCTTCCTGCACAACGGGTATATCTGCCACTGCACGATCTGCCAGCGCAGCACCGGCCAACCCGCCGAGATCACGGTGCTGATCAAGGCGGGCACGCTGACCTATACCGGGGACACGCCGAAGTATTATCAATCCTCCCCCGACGGCAAACGCGGCTTTTGCGCCGAATGCGGGTCGCGGATCGTCTGGCAAGCCTTGCGGGCCGAAGACGACTGGCTGACCAATGTCACGGTCGGCAGTCTGGACCACCCCGAAGATGCCCGGGTGACCCGCCACATCTGCGCCGACACGCAGCTTTCGTGGTATGATCCTTGCGCCGATCTGCCAAAGCTGGTCGCGGATCAGGCCGACCTTCTGGTCGCCACCTTGCGCGCCGAAGTTCAGCCGGATGGGGCCTAGGGTTTCAGGGTATAGCGGTCGGGTTCCTCGAACACGTCGATCGCGCGAGTTCCAGCCTTGATCATCGCCCCATGTTCGACCCCGGCGGGGATGAAGTAGCTGTCGCCGGGGCGATAGGTTTTGGTTTCTCCTCCGATGGTCAGGACAATCTCGCCTGAGATGACCGACCCCCACTGCGCGCCATGCGAGTGCATCGGCAGCTGCATGTCCTTGAGAAAGGTGAAGAACGCCACCAGCCCGGCGTCAGACCGGATGACGTTTGTTTCAACGACGTCCGTTGGGAACGGCACGTTGATGCCGGGGAAAGCCTTGATGAAATCGGGAAATTGCATGGCGCTGACCTTTTTGGCGGGTGCGGGCAGAATTGCGTGGCAGCCTAAACCCACCACTGCAGATGTCCACCGTTGCGGCCCTGCTCGCCTTGCCATTCTATTGCCATCCTTGGCTGGTCCAACCGCGTTGATCTTTCCCCCATTGAGGTTCCCATGCGCCCGACACTTCTGCCGCTTGCCACCGCCCTGTTCTGCCTGCCGCTTTGCGCCAATGCTCAAGAATCCGCTGACTGGCAACTGCCTGACGGCGACCACTTGACCCTTGCGGCGGGTGAAGACCCAAGCGTGATCGTCACCTGCCCCGAAGCCGAAGGCCGACTGGATTTCGCTGTGGTTCCGGCCTGGGAGGCAGATTATGGCACCACAGATGGCGGCATCTTCACCGGGCCTTATGACAAGGTCACGGTCACCATCGGCGACAAGACGTTCGAGGCGGTCGAAGACCCCGCCGCCGCGACCGAAACCTTCGACCGCGTCTATACCATGCCCGCCGATGCCGACACGGTCACCGCGATCATGCTGGGCGACAACATCACCGTCACTCTGGCCTCGGACGGGCAAGAGCGCACGGGGACGGTCGACACCACCGGCGCGCTGGACATGTTTGCCACTACCTGCGCCCAGATCAACGGGCTTTAACGGGTCGGCCGGCAATCAGGGCCTTTGGCCGATCACCCTGCCCAAGGCAGCGTCAGGGCCGGGTGAAACAGCCAGCGCCACCAGGCGTGGTCCAGAAACTGCCCTGCCAGGATCAGGAACGACAGGCCCAGCGTAAGGCCCATCGCCAGCCCATACCACAGCGTTGCCATCAGGCGTGAGGGTCTGCGGGCAGGTTCGGCGGCCTCACTCGCATGGGTGCCGTCCCATAGGCCGGGCTTCAGGCCCGCTGCGCGAGGGGCGGCTTTGGCATAGACCCGGGAGGCAAAGGCGCGCGACATCCAGACCGCAAAGAAGGCCATCACGCCAAGACCAAGGGCGATCCGCGATTGCAGGGCGGCCAGGTCCGCAGGCCTCAGATCGGCAATCCAGGGCGCCCAGTCGGGGGCGGTTGTGATCAACCCCCGGACCCCGGCAAAGGGCAGCGCCGACAGCGCCACGAACAGGGTCAGCGCTGGGACTCTCCACCCGGCTTGCGCCACCAGCGCCCGCAGGCGGCGCAACTCGAACGCCGCGGACAGCCGGTCTTCGGTCGCGAGATGCGCAAGCATTAGCGGCAGGACCGGCACGATGATCGCGGCCAGAAGCGCGCCGAACAGGAACACCGACGGGCCAACAAAGGCCTGCTCATAGCCCTTGTTGAAGGAATTCTCCCACCCCGCCCACCAAGCCCCCAGCCACAACAGTGTAAAGGGCAGCGTCCAGGCCAGAAGCGCCGTCAGCGCCATCAACCCGGCGCGGATGTTTGACGCTAGGCCCCCAAAAGCGCGGGCGATGCGCCCGCTTTCGCGTGGGCCCAGCAGCCAGCCGGGCGCTTCGGCCGCAGCACCGAACCGGTCGCGGGAGACGTGACCGCTGCGGCGGGCCAGCCAGCCAAGGGCCACGATCGCGGTCACAGGGCCCGAACACAGGACCGAGCCGATGACGCCGTTGGCAAGAAACTGCCCCAGACGGGCCAGCCGTCCGGGGCCAAAACCGGGACGCGCGCCGGGGTTTTTTGCCCCGAATGGCGGGGCGGCAAGATTGGTGTCACGAGTCACAGGACTTGGGGTCACAGCAATGCCCCCTCGATCGCGTCGCCCTCGGCCCGATGGGCGGCAAAGCCCATGGCGGCGGCGATGGTCGGGGCGATGGCGGACTGATCCACCGGCTTGTCGATGACACCTTTGCCAATGCCGGGGCCAAAGATCACCGCCCAGACCTCATGCGCGGAGCGAGAATTGAAATGGTGCTGGAATGGCACTTCGGCCAGGGGGTTGGCGTCGCGGCCACAGTCCGGCGTGATCACGAAGATGGTGTTGTCGCGGTAGAACGGGTCGGCATCCGCCGCACTTACCAGCCGCTGCAGGCCTTCGTCGATGATCGCGATTGCCCGGGTATAGTGGCTGGGATTGCCCCAGTGGACATAGTCGGGGTCCTGATAATTCACCATCAGGAACCGGGGCTTAAGCTCGGCCATCGCGCGGACCGAAAGCTCGGTCAACAGCCGGTCGCCGCGCGGGTTCTTGAAGCCGGTGTCACCATAGGACTGCCGCCAGCGTGCCCAGAACGCCGTCACGTCGGGCGAGGGATCGGGGCTGGACCCGCGCGGGTCCTGAGTCAGAAGGCCGGCGCGTTCTTCCTCGATCAAAAGACGCTGTTCGTCGGTCAGGCCGCCTTCTGCCAACTGCATCGCGGTGCGGTACAGCTTGTAGCGGTGCAGGCTTAGCATCTCCGACCGATACTCGACGCCAAAGTGATCGCCCGCGCCGAAGGTGAAGAATTCTTCTTGCGGGCGATCCTCGCCGTTGACCAGCAGCACCTGATGCGACGGGATGTCAAAGGCGCTGCGCAGGTATTCAAAGAGGGTTGGCTCAGTCGGCTCCAGCCGGTCGCCGACCAGTTCGCTGAGGTCGCGGTAGGCAAGGTAGCGCCCGGTCAAAAGGTTCAGCGTCCCTTCGGCATGGCTGGTGTTCACACCTTCAAGCTTGTCGATGCGCAGGTCTGGAATGAACGTGCCGCGCTTGGCCAGCACATGGCGCAGATAGGGGGCCCAGGTTGCGGCCACGTCAATCGTTTCGGCCCGGCGCACACCACCACCGAAACGGACCAGCACCACGTTGGGGCCGGTGTAGGACTTGGTTTGCGCCAAGGCGGGAAGCGGTAAAGTCAGGCCGGCGGCAAGGCCTGCCATGCCAAGGGTGAAACTGCGGCGATCCATTACGTCTCTGGCCATGACACCTCCGACATTGTTAATAAGATTAACATTACATGAAGCATGCGGTCTGGCCAGTGATTCCTTGGCGCCGGCAAAAAGCTGCCGGGGGCGGATCGCGCGAAAGGGATTGCAACCGGCTTCACCCTCGGTCGATTTTCAAAATTGTTTGAATTATGCATTTTATTGCCGCATTGAAGGTTATTGTTAGCCCTCTGGAGTTCGAAAATGTCAATTTCTACCAAGGACGCCGACGTCTCGCTGGTGATCTTCGACTGCGATGGAGTGCTGATCGACAGCGAAATCATTTCGGCAAGGATGCTGGTGGCCGAGTTGGAAAAGCTGGGGCTGCCGATCGACCTTGACTATGTCACCCGTCATTTTCTGGGCCGCAGTTATCCGACGGTGATGCAGCAGATCCGCACCGAATTCGGCATCGCCCTGCCACCGACCTTTGAAGACAGCTACCGCGAAAACCTTTTAGCGGCGTTTCGAAATGAACTGCGGATCATGCCGCATGTTCGCCATGTGCTGGAAAACATCGGGGTGCCGTTCTGCATTGCCACCTCCTCCAGCCCGCGCCGGGCGGCGATGTCGCTGGACCTTGTGGGCCTGACCGGGCTGGTCGAAGGGCGGGTTTTCACCTCGACCATGGTGGCGCGGGGCAAGCCTGCACCGGACATCTTCCTGTTTGCAGCGACCAAGATGGGGGCGGACCCCGCGCGAACTTTGGTGATCGAGGACAGCCTGACCGGCATCCGCGCCGGGTTGGCTGCGGGTATGACGGTCTGGCGATTTGTCGGCGCAAGCCACCTTGGGCCGCAGACCCCGGAGGAACCCGAAGACGCCCGGCCGCATTCGCGGCTTGTTACGTTCGAAAGTTTCTTCCAGATTGCTCCGACCCTGCGAAAGGACCGGCAGATATCATGAGCGGCGATGTGACCCTGCTGGACGAAGCCGCACGCGCAGGCTGGCTTTACTATGTCGCGGGCATGACCCAGGACCAGATCGCGACCGAACTGGGCGTCTCGCGGCAGCGGGCACAGCGGCTGGTCAGCAAGGCGATGGCCGAAGGTCTGGTGAAGGTCCGGCTTGATCACAAGATCGGCCGCTGTCTGGAGCTGGAGGCCGGGCTGATCCGCCGCTTTGGTCTGCAACAGGTGCGGGTGGCGCCCGATCTTGGTCACGGGGCCGACCCAGCGCGGGCGACGGCAGCGGCGGCGGCCGGGCTTTTGGAAAGCTATCTTGCCCGGCCCGAGCCGCTGACCATCGCCTTCGGAACCGGCCGCGCCCTAAGCTCGATGGTAGCGGAAATAGCCAGCGCCCCGAATGAGCGCCACAAGATCGTGTCGCTGATCGGCAACATCGCGCCGGACGGGTCGGCCTCGTTTTACGATGTGATCATGCGGCTGGCCGACAAGCTGCATGCGCCGCATTATCCGATGCCGGCGCCGCTGATATCCGAGACCCCGGAAGAACGCGCCCTGTTTCACGCCCTGCGACCGGTTCAGGCGGTGGCGCAACTGGCGAAAGAGGCCGACGTGGTCTTTGTCGGCATCGGCCAGATGGGCGACGACGCGCCCTTGTACAAGGACGGCTTTGTCACCCGCGCGCAACTGTCGGAAATGCAAGCCAAAGGTGCCGTGGGAGAGATCGTCGGCGGCGTCATCGACACCACTGGCGCCTATATCACGACCCCGATTTCGGCCCTGGTCGGCGGTGTCCGGGTCGAACCAGGTCGCCCGGTCCCGGTCATCGGCGTGGCCGCCGGTCCGACCAAGATTGCCGCGATCCGGGCGGCGCTGATCGGGCGAATCGTCAACTCGCTGGTCACGGACGAGCCGACCGCCGCAGCGCTGCTGGCCTGACCCTTCCGGTTTCCCCATGACATTGCAGGAATATTCCCGGTTGACCGAACTGGCATTAGTGTGAATAATTACTCACGCAATGGGCAAATGCTCATGCCTAGGGAGGATACCATGAAACTGACCATCCGGGCGCTTCTCGGCGCCTGCGCCATTGGCGCAATCTCGACCGCCGTCATGGCGGAAACCACCATCACCGTTGCCACCGTGAACAACGGCGACATGGTCCGCATGCAGGGCCTGATGGACGACTTTTACGCCAAGCACCCCGACATCAAGGTCGAGTGGGTGACGCTGGAAGAAAACGTCCTGCGCCAGAACGTCACCACCGACATCGCCACCGGCGGCGGTCAGTACGACGTGATCACCATCGGCACCTTCGAGGCTCCGATCTGGGCCAAGCAGGGCTGGCTGGAAGGCCTGAACGACCTTCCAGCCGATTATGACATCGACGACCTTCTGCCCGCGATCCGTGGCGGTCTGACGGTTGACGGCGTGCTTTACGCCTCGCCCTTCTATGGCGAATCGTCCTTCGTGAACTACCGCAAGGACCTGGCCGCAGCGGCTGGCGTGACCATCCCGGACGCACCGACCTGGGACGACATCATGGCCGCAGCGGCTGCGATGACCGACCAGGAAGCTGGCATCTACGGCATCTGCCTGCGTGGCAAGGCCGGCTGGGGCGAGAACATGGCCTTCCTGACCTCGATGGCCAACAGCTATGGCGCGCGTTGGTTCGATGAAAACTGGGTTCCGCAGTTCGATAGCCCGGAATGGAAAGCCGTCCTGACCGACTATGTCGAGATGCTGACCAAATACGGCCCTCCGGGTGCTTCGAACAACGGCTATAACGAAAACCTGACGCTGTCGCTGCAGGGCAAATGCGCCATGCGGATGGACGCCACGGTTTCGGCAGGCAGCCTGACCGACCCGGCCCAGTCCGAGTTTGCCGAGCAGGTTGGCTTCGCTCTGGCCCCCGATATGGGTCTGGGCAAGCGCGCAAACTGGCTCTGGGCATGGTCGCTGGCGATCCCGGCGTCGTCGGATGCCAAGGAAGCTTCGAAGGCGTTCATCAACTGGGCGACCAACAAGGACTATCTGGCTTTGGTCGCTTCGAAAGAAGGCTGGCGCAATGCCCCCCCCGGCACCCGGACCTCGCTGTATGCGAACCCGGAATATGCAGCTCTGCCGTTCGCCAAGATGACCATCGACAGCATCAACGCGGCTGACCCGACCAACCCGACGGTCAAGCCGGTGCCTTACGTCGGCGTCCAGTTCGCCGCCATCCCCGAGTTTGCCGGTCTGGCAACCGGTGTCGGCGAGATCTTCTCGGCAGCGCTTGCCGGGCAGAAGACGGTGGATGAGGCTTTGGCCGAGGCCCAGGCCCTGTCCGTGGACGAGATGACCGCTGCAGGCTACATCAAGTAAGGCGCATCCCCGGGCCGTCTCCCAATGGCCCGGGGGTTCACGACTGGCTTGCGGACCAAATTGATCCGCAAGCCGCCCTTTCCCCGATTTTTGCTGACCTAAACCGTCGCGCCGTGACGGTATCCTCTCCACCGGCATTTCACCCCGGAGACCTGTTCCCATGTCCACGCATTCCAGCCGCCTTGCCGCCCGCCTGATGGTCGCCCCTTCGGTTGCCCTGCTGCTGGTCTGGATGATCGTGCCGCTGGCGATGACGTTGTATTACTCCTTCCGCCTTTACCGGCTGATCTCGCCCGAACGCGCCGGTTGGACCGGTTTCACCAACTATGTCTGGTTCTTCCAGTCGCCGGATTTCTGGCTGGCGATGCTGAACACGCTGGCGCTGGTCGGCGGGGTGCTGGTGATTACCGTGGTTCTGGGCATCCTGATAGCACTTCTGATCGACCAGCCGGTCAAGGGTCAGGGCGTGCTGCGCATTCTGGTCATCGCGCCCTTCTTCGTGATGCCGCCGGTTGCCGCGTCGATCCTGGAGAACCTGTTCATGCACCCCCAGAACGGGCTTTTCGCGGCGGTATCAATGGGGCTGGGCACTCAGCCGATCCTGTTCCTGCAGGACTATCCGATGTGGTCGGTGATCGGCATCGTGTCGTGGGAATGGCTGCCGTTTTCCACCCTGATCCTGCTGACTGCGCTGCAATCGCTGTCTTCAGAACAGCTTGAGGCGGCGGAAATGGACGGGGCCGGAGCCTTCAGCCGGTTCCGTTACATCATCCTGCCCCATGCCACCCGGGCGATTACCGTGGTGATCCTGATCCAGACCATCTTCCTTCTGGGCATCTTCGGCGAGATCTACACCACCACCCAAGGCGGGCCGGGGTCAGCCTCGACCACCCTGCCCTATCTGATCTTCAAGCAGGCCATTGTCGCCAAGGACATCGGGCGCGCGGCGGCGGGCGGGATCATCGCGGTCATTCTGGCAAATGTCGTGGCTTACTTCCTGATGCGCGGCATTGGCCGGCATCTGGACGCGTAAAGGAACAATCATGGCACGCGCCCAATCCCCCCGCCGCACCGCCCTGATGACCCTGGCTGCATGGTCCGTGGCTTTGATCATCTTCTTTCCGGTGCTGTGGATGATCCTGACCAGCTTCAAGACCGAAACCAGCGCCGTCGCCATGCCACCCGAATTCCTGTCCGCCGACTGGACGCTGGACAACTATGTCGAGGTCTGGGCCCGGTCGGATTATCCCCGGTTCTTCTGGAACTCGGTCGTGATCTCGGTCGGGTCTACCCTGCTGGGTCTGGTCATCGCGGTGCCTGCCGCCTGGGCCATGGCCTTTGTGCCGGGCAACAAGACCAAGGACCTGTTGATGTGGATGCTGTCCACCAAGATGATGCCTGCGGTCGCGGTGATGATCCCGCTTTACCTGTTGTTCCTCAAGCTGGGTCTGATCGACACCAAGATCGGTCTGGTCATCGCCCTGATGCTGATGAACCTGCCGATCATCATCTGGATGCTTTACACCTACTTCAAGGAAATCCCTGCCGAAATTCTTGAGGCGGCGCGGATGGACGGCGCGGGTCTCTGGAACGAGATCGTGCATGTCCTGACCCCGATGGCGATCCCGGGCATCGCGTCAACCATGCTGCTGAACGTGATCCTCGCCTGGAACGAGGCGTTCTGGACCATCATCCTGACCACCACCAAAGCGGCCCCGCTGTCGGCGTTCATCGCCAGCTTGTCGGCACCACAGGGGCTGTTTTACGCGAAACTGTCGGCGGCCTCGGCCATGGCCATCATGCCGATCCTGATCCTTGGCTGGTTCAGCCAGAAACAACTGGTCCGCGGCCTGACCTTTGGCGCGGTTAAGTGAGGGCACGATGGGCAAGATAGAACTGACAAAAGTCCGCAAATCTTTCGGCGAAGTGGACGTGATCCCCGGCATCGATCTGGTGATCGAAAACGGTGAATTCGTCGTCTTCGTCGGCCCGTCGGGCTGCGGCAAATCCACCCTGCTGCGGCTGATCGCGGGGTTGGAGGATACGACTTCGGGCACGATCGAAATCGACGGCAAGGATGCCACCGCCCTGCC
>CAIXBE010000072.1 GCA_903917595.1 uncultured Rhodobacterales bacterium | reverse complement strand
CGCAAGGCCGCTGAACCGCGCCGCGCAACTGGACATGCGCGGCAATCCCGACAGTTGTGGCGTCTGGGCCCCGTGTCTTAGCCATGCGGATGGCCGGTTCTGGCTGGTCTACACCGATGTCAAACGGTTCGACGGGGCGTTCAAGGACGCGCACAATTATATCGTCACCTGCGAGACGATCGACGGTAGCTGGTCTGATCCGGTCTATGTCAATTCCTCGGGCTTTGATCCGTCGCTTTATCACGACGCGGATGGGCGCAAGTATTTCATCAACATGCGCTGGAACCACCGGGGGCCGGGCAGCGGCCTGAACCCGGCGCATGACAGCTTTGACGGAATCGAGCTGCAGGAGTGGCATCCGGAAAAGGGCCTGCTGGGAGAGGTGACGACGATCTACACCGGCACTGATCTCGGCCTGACCGAAGCGCCGCATCTCTTTCACCGCGACGGCTGGTATTACCTGACCACGGCTGAAGGCGGCACCGGCTATGACCACGCGGTGACGATGGCCCGGTCGCTTGACATCCGGGGGCCCTATGAGACGCATCCGCAAAAGCACCTGATCACCGCGCGGTTCAGCCCGGAGAACCCGATTCAGCGCATGGGCCACGGCCAGTATGTCGAAGGTCCTGACGGACGTCACTGGCACAGCTACCTTTGCGGCCGCCCGCAACAGGGTCCGAAAGGTGCGTTCTGCGCCACCGGGCGCGAGACGGGGCTCGCCGAAGTGGTCTGGCGCGATGGCTGGCTTTGGCTGAAGGATGGCGGCACCCTGCCACCGACGGAAATCGACTTGCCCGTGTCGAGGGTGACGCCAGACCCCGTGCCCCGCGATTTCCGCGGCCCGGTTCTGCCGCCCGAGTTCCAGTGGCTGCGCACGCCGCATCCCGACCGGCTGTTCACCCTGACCGGGCAGGGGTTGCGGCTGATCGGGCGCGAAAGTCTGGGCTCATGGTTCGAGCAATCGCTGGTGGCGCGGCGCCAGGAAGAGCCCGCCTATCACGCCGAGGTGGACTTTGACGCCGACCCGCCAAACTGGCAACGCGCGGCGGGGCTGATCACCTATTACAACCGCCACAAGTTCCACGCCGCCCTGATCACACATGAGGCAGGCGCGCGGGTGGTGACGCTGGTGTCGTGCCTTGGCGACTGGCCGGGTGAGGCGCTGACCTTTCACGGCACTTTCCCGGTGCCCGAGCGCAAGGTGACCATAGGCGTGAGCGTTGATCGCGCGGATCAGAGGTTTACGGTGAACAGCACGCCCGTCGGCCCGGCGCTGGACTCGTCCCTCGTGTCGGATGAGGGCGGGCGGGGGGAACACGCCTCGTTCACAGGGGCGTTCGTGGGGGCTGTCGCCTATGACCTGACCGGGCAGGGCTGGACTGCGGACGTGACGCGCTTTGTCTATGAGAACCGGATTTGATCAGATCTTGATTGCCGGGTGGATGCCGTCATAAAGGGGGGAAGCATTAAGGGGCCCCGATGGACGCTGACAGCCGCAAGATACCCAGCCACGAGGTTACCTACACACGGCTGCGTGACATGATCCTGTTCGGACATCTGGCACCGGGGGCTCCGGTCACCATTCAGGGGCTGATCTCTGATCTGGGGGCCGGCATGACCCCGGTCCGCGAGGCGATCCGGCGATTGACTGCGGAAGGGGCGCTCTTGCCCCAAGGCAACCGGCGCGTCGCGGTGCCGGAACTTTCGGCGGAACTGCTGGATCAGGTCGCCTTTGCCCGGCTGGCCATCGAACCCAGACTTGCGGCGCTTGCCGCCCCGCGCCTGACCTCCGCCGCCATCGACCGGCTGGTGGCGATCGACGCCGCCGTGTCGCGTGCCATCGACGCAGGCAAGCTGCCGGACTATCTGGCCGCCAACCACACCTTTCATTTCGCGATCTACGAGGCTGCCAGTGCGCCCGTCCTTCTGGACCTTGCCCGGTCGCTGTGGCTGCGGGCCGGGCCAAGCTTGCGCGCCGTGATCGACCGCTACGGCCGCGAAACCGCCCCCGACCTGCACCGCGAGGCGATTGCGGCGATGCGCGCGGGCGATGCCGCAGCCCTTGCCGATGCGATCAAGCGCGACATCCAGCAAGGCGTTGATCACGTCCGCCAGGCGCTGCGCGAAACCGCCTGAGGTTTGGCCCGGCCCCGACGTCGGAGCGCGCCGCGCGGGAGTTTTTATTGAAAAGAGCAAATGCGCTTGCGCTTTTCCCAAATACTCCGGGGAGCCCGAGGGGCTGGCCCCTCGCTTCCTGACGTTTCCGGCGGGCGAAACGGGGCTTGAAATTAATTTGATCAAATTTCTTGAAGGCGGCGGCGTTTGATCATATCCTACGGGAAATCCGGGGCAAAGCGCCCTGCCGATTCCTGAGAGGGCCGCCATGAACAAGATCACCAACCACATGCCCACCGCCGAATTGCAGGCACTGGATGCGGCCCACCACATGCACCCGTTCACCGACAACAAGGCGCTGGCGAAAAAGGGCGTGCGGATCATGAAGTCGGCCAAGGGCGTCTGGCTGACCGACACCGAGGGCCACAAGATCATCGACGGCATGGCGGGCCTGTGGTGCGTCAACATCGGCTATGGCCGCAAGGAACTGGCCGAGGTCGCGGCGCGGCAGATGGAGGAGTTGGCCTATTACAACACCTTCTTCCAGACCAGCCATGTCCCTGCCATCGCCCTTGCCGCCAAGATTGCCGAAGTGGCACCAGAAGGCATGAACCATGTGTTCTTTGCCGGGTCGGGGTCCGAGGCGAACGACACCAACATCCGCATGGTGCGGCGCTATTGGGACATTCTGGGCCAGCCGGAAAAGCGCATCATCATCGCGCGCAAGAACGGCTATCACGGGTCAACCATCGGCGGCGGGTCCTTGGGCGGCATGTCGGGCATCCACAAGCACGGCGGGATGCTGGCCGGGATCGTTCACATCGGCCAGCCGGACTGGTGGTCGGAAGGCGGCGATCACACGCCCGAGGCGTTTGGTCTGGCCCGCGCGCAAGAGCTTGAGGCGATGATCCTGCAGCTTGGCGTCGAAAACGTTGCGGCTTTCATCGGCGAGCCTATTCAGGGCGCGGGCGGGGTCATCGTGCCGCCGTCAACTTATTGGCCGGAAATCCAGCGCATCTGCGACAAGTATGGCATCCTTCTGATCGCGGACGAGGTCATCACCGGCTTTGGCCGCACCGGCAACTGGTTCGGGTCGGAAACCTTTGGCATCAAGCCCCATATCATGACCATCGCCAAGGGTCTGTCGTCAGGTTATCAGCCGATCGGCGGGTCGATCGTGCATGACAAGGTCGCGGCGGTGCTGGATTCGGACGGCGATCTGAACCACGGCTACACCTATTCCGGTCATCCGGTGGCCGCTGCAGTTGCGCTGGAAAACCTGCGGATCATCCAAGAAGAGGGCATCGTCGAGCATGTCCGCAATGTGGCGCATCCTTACCTGAAGGAACGCTGGGACGCGCTGACCGATCATCCGATGGTCGGCGAGGCCAAGCTTGTGGGTCTGATGGGGTCGATTGCCCTGACCCCGAACAAGGCGACGCGGGCGAAGTTCGCCTCCGAGGCGGGGACCGTCGGCTACCGCACGCGTGAGCGTTGCTTTGCCAACAACCTGATCATGCGCCATGTCGGCGACCGGATGATCATCGCACCGCCGCTGGTGATCACACCGGCAGAGATCGACATCCTGATCGAGCGGGCGAAGAAAAGCCTGGACGAAAGCTATGCCAGCCTGAAGGCCGATGGGTTGTTCGTCGCGGGTTAGGCCAGTTTGCACAAAGCGTATGGCGGATCGCCCATCCTACGCGGGTTGTAGGATGGGCGATCCGCCCATCCTTCACGCCGGGATTCGGCTGGCAAGGTATTGCGCGAATTCGAAATTCGGGCGCTCAAGGTGGCTGAGGGGGCCTGGTTCGGCCATGCCCGACAACAGCCCGCGATAGACCTTTTCGGTGCAGCCCTTGTCCTCGACGTTGACCGCGTCCAGCAGGGTCTTGACCGCCGCCAGATGGTCGGCGGCCTTTGGGTCGGCCAGCCAATCGGCCGACATGCCCATGCCGAACAGCACGTTCACATGGCCCGGCCCGTCGGGTGTCAGTGACAGATACCAGAAATACCCCGGCGTCAGGGTGATCAGAAGCGACGGATAGATCGCCAAAAGCCAGGTCTTGCGCCGGTCATCGCCTTGCAGCGTGGTGTTCGACGGATGCGCCAGCGCCAGCGGAACCGAGTCGTTCTTCAAAATCCAGTGATAGTTGAAGGCAGCATCGCCTTCGGGACAGACCATTTCCTCCAGCTTTGAGGCGCCGCCGATGGTGCCGGCATGGCAGACCGGCAGGTGGTAGCTTTCCATGAAGTTCTCGGCCAGCACCTTCCAGTTGGTGGCCCAGCGGAACGTCTCGCGGTATGTTTCGGTGTAGGTGGACATATCCAGATCGGGGATCAGGTCGCGCGCACCGGCCAAGGTGATGTCGGGGGACGGGGCGTCGGGGTTCAGCGTGACCATGATCCAGCCTTGCCAGACCACGCAGCGAACAGGGGGCAGGGCGATGTCTTCCTTGCAAAATCCGTCGTTCAGCGTCATCGCCGGGGCACCGCGCAAGCTGCCGTCAAGATTGTAGGTCCAGGCGTGATAGGGGCAGACGATGGCGCGGACCGTGCCGCGCCCTTCCAGCAGGGTCGACATCCGGTGGCGGCAGACGTTGGACATGGCGCGCAGATGGCCCACGCGGTCGCGCAGGACGATCACCGGCTCGCCCGCAAGGGTCAGCGTCAGATAGTCGCCGGGGTTGGGCAGCGTCTCGGCACGACCGGCGCAGATCCAGTCATGGGCGAAGATGTGGCGCTGTTCCTGGGCGAGGAATTCGTCGCTGGTGTAGAGCGACTTCGGCATTGCCCGGGCGCGGGTGAAAGGGACCGAGACGTTGGCATGCAATTCGGTGGCGGGGCGTGTCATGGGCTTGGGTCCTGCAAGCGGCGGTCAGGGGGAAGGATGGCTTGTCGGCGGTGAAGGCACAACAGTTTCGTCTCAGGTGCGGGTGCGGCCCTTTTGCCGCAGGGCCTTGAAGGCCCGCCGGGGCAGGCCTAGTGTCCGGGCGGTGACAAAGGGGTGACCAATGGCCGTGAAACGCAGCATTTTCGAAGAGGTTGACCCGGGGCAAAAGCCGCCGGTTCCCCCGGTAGGCGGCGGGATCGACGCGCGACCAAAGGGGGCACGCGGGGGCATCCGGCTGTGGCTGATCGGCCTATTCCTGCTGGTCACCGTCATGATCGTCGTCGGCGGTCTGACCCGCCTGACCGACAGTGGGCTTTCGATCACCGAATGGAATCTGGTCACCGGGGCGATCCCGCCCCTGAGTGCCGAAGCCTGGGCGGCAGAGTTTGCCAAATATCAGGCCAGCCCCGAGTTCTTGCTGCAGAACTCCACGATGGCATTGGATGAATTCAAGGTCATCTACTGGTGGGAATGGGCGCACCGGTTTCTGGGCCGGTTCATCGGTCTGGTTTGGGCGGTGGGGTTCGTGAGCTTTTGGTTGACGGAAAAGATCCCCGCAGGCTGGACCGGGCGGCTTTTGCTCTTGGGCGGGCTGGGCGGGCTGCAGGGTGCCATTGGCTGGTGGATGGTCTCCTCGGGTCTGGTTGGCACCCGGGTCGATGTCGTGTCGTGGAAGCTGGCGACGCATCTGGGGCTGGCATTCGTGATCCTTGGTTTCATCGGCTGGTATGTGCTGCTGCTGGGCCGGTCCGAGGTTGACCTGATGCAGGCCCGGCGCGGGCGTGAGGGCAAGCTGGTGGGCCACTCGACCGGCCTCATGCACTTTGCATTCCTGCAGATACTGCTGGGCGCACTGGTCGCCGGGATTGACGCAGGCCGCGCCTATCCGACCTGGCCGTTGATGAACGGGCAGTTCTTTCCGGCCGATGCGTTCTATGTGCCGGACGGGCAGGGGGGAAGTTTGCCGGTCTGGCAGGCCTTCATCGAGAATCCGGGGTTGGTGCAGTTCATTCACCGGATGTCGGGATACTTGCTGTTCGCCTTTGGCGTGGTGGTCTGGCTGCGGGGGCGGAAGTCGTCGTATCAGACGACACGGGCCGCGTTCCATCAGATGATGGCGATGCTGGTGGCGCAGATGGCGCTGGGGATCGCGACGGTCCTGACGGTCGCGCATGTGCATGTGGCGATCACCCACCAGATCGGTGCGGTGGTGCTTTGGGTGCTGATCCTGCGGGCGCGGCATTTGTCTTCTTACCCCGTGGCGGGGTCGATCCGGAAAGGGACGGCATGAGCGCGTATGATGATCTGATGGCGTTTCAGCGCCAGACCGAGGCTTTGGGTCAGGTGGCGGGCCGGTTGGGCTGGGATCAGGAAACGGTGATGCCCGAAGGCTCTGCCGGGCAGCGGGCCGAGGAGATCGGCGCGCTGGAATCGGTGCTGCACGCGCGGCGCACTGATCCGCGGATTGCCGATTGGCTGGCGGTGGCCAAGGCCCCCGATGCGGTAGGTGAGGCTCAGTTGCGCCAGATCCGGCGCAGCCATGCGCGGATGTCGAAGGTTCCTGCCAAGCTGGCCGAGGAAATCGCCACGGTCACTTCGCTGGCGCAAGGGGTCTGGGCCGATGCCCGCAAGCGTGAGGATGTGGCGGGTTTCCTGCCGACGCTCTCCCGCGTCGTGGCCCTGAAGCGCGAGGAAGCGGCGGCGCTGGCTATGGGCGGCGATGCCTATGACGCCTTGGTTGACGACTATGAACCCGGGATGACCGGCACTGAAATCGCCGCGATGTTCGACGCGATGCGGCCGCGACTGGTGGCCTTGCGTGAAAGGGTGCTGGGCGCGAGCCCTCCGAAAGGGATCGTCGGCAACTTTGGTCAGGACGACCAGATAGCGCTTAGCCGCGAGTTGGCGACGGTCTTCGGTTATGACTGGAACCGGGGCCGGATGGACCTTGCGGTGCATCCGTTCAGTTCCGGGTCCGGCCATGATGTGCGGATCACCACGCGGGTTAGCGAAACCGATCCCTTCAACTGCTTTTATTCGACGATCCACGAGGTCGGCCATGCCGCCTATGAGCAGGGGATAGATGCCGCTTACGCGTTGACGCCGATCGGGCAGGGCGTGTCGATGGGGGTGCATGAAAGCCAAAGCCGGTCCTATGAAAACCAGCTTGGCCGCAGCCGCGCGTTCACTGGCTGGCTGTATGGTCGGATGATCGAGGTGTTCGGCGACTTCGGCATTGCCGATGCTGAAGGGTTCTACCGCGCCGTCAACCGGGTGCATGCGGGCTATATCCGCACCGAGGCCGACGAGGTGCATTACAACCTGCATGTGATGTTGCGCTTTGATCTGGAACGGGCGCTGATCCGGGGTGATTTGCAGGTCGCGGACCTTGAGGCCGCCTGGAACGACCGCTTCCGCGCTGATTTTGGCGTGGCGGTGGACCGGCCGTCAAACGGGATGCTGCAGGACGTGCATTGGTCCTGCGGGCTGTTCGGCTATTTCCCGACCTATACGCTGGGCAACGTCTATGCCGGGTGTCTGGTCAAGGCGCTGCGGGCCGAGGTGGCGGGGCTGGATGCCAGCATGGCCAAGGGCGATGTCTCTGCCGCGACCGGCTGGCTGGGCGACCGGCTGCAGCGTCACGGCGGGCTGCACGCCCCGCGCGACGTGGTGCGGCAGGCTTGCGGGTTCGAGCCGTCGGAAGGGCCGCTGCTGGATTATCTTGAGGCGAAATTCGGGGAGATTTACGGGGTCTGAGGTGTGGCTGTCCACAGTGGACAGATTTGGAAAATTCATTATTTCAATGGGTTGATCGTGGACGTTTACGGTTTCTTAAGGTTGCACCACACCAAGGCGATGCTGGGTCTTTTGCTGGGGCTTTGGGCGTTTGACGCTTCGGCAGAGGTGTCGGAAACCGCGCCGCCTCTGGGCCCGGTCGAAGCGGTGGAGCCGGGGCCGGAGCTGACCCTTACTTTGCGTCGGTACCTCGACCTTCGCGAGGCGGCACTCCTGACCGGATCGGAGGCCGGGGCCGCAACGCTTGACGCGGCGACGGCGGAGGTCGCCCGGCTGTGCGGCGGCAAGCTGCCGGGGGACTGCCTTTTCGCCGAGGCGCTGGCGCTGGCAGCGACGGCGGAGGAGCCGGAGGAGAAACCAAGAGGCAGTGGCTGGCTTACAAGGTCCGAGGCGCAACGAACGATTGTGGTCTACCTCACGACGGCCGGAAAGATCGATGAAGCGCGGCAGCTTGCCCTGGCGATCACGGATGGCACGGACCGGAACCGGGCGCTTCGCAACATGGTTCGCGTTCTGGCTGCGGATGGCAATTATGAGCGTGCCATAGAACTTTTTGCCGATTTCGAAGAGCGGGTGACCTTGGCCGAAGCGGCAAGCAGTGTCGTTGAGTGGATGGTCGAAGCTGCGAGGATTGATCTGGCGCGGGACATGCTGCCCAGTGTTGCCAAGATCGCCGGCCGCATAGAGGCGATTCGTCTTCGCGGCCAGGCTTTGGCCAAGGTGGCGTTGCTGTACATTTGGGTTGACGAGATCAGCGCGGCCATGAGTCTGATTGGCCAGATCGAGGATGAGTATTGGCGAAATTCAGTAGAAATCTATGTCGCAGGGGCCTTGGCAGAGCAAGGCGAAGTGGCTGCCGCCGAGCGCATTGCCGATGGAATCACGGACGAGCAACGCAAAGCTGAGGCGTTTTTGTCTGTGGCGGTCAAACTTGCAGAGGCGGGACTGGCGGAAGAGGCGCGGCGCGCGGCCGACAGGTTTCCCGATACCTTTGATCGGGCGGTTGTCTTGGCACGGGTCGCGGCAGGGCTTTCCAGGGCCTGTCAAGAGGACGAGGCCGTGGCCTTGTCTGCAGAGGCCGAAGCGATGGGCGTGGGGCTTGCAGAGCCTGAGGATCAGGCCGTGGTCCTGGCGGCGATTGCGGTGGCCTTGATTGAAGCCTCGCGGGTAGAGGAGGCCTTGGCGCTGACGGAACGGGTGCGGAACCTGGGCGGAGAGACCGGCCGGATAAGGCGAGCTTACGTCAAGATCGCCGAGGCGCTGATTGCGGCAGGCGAAAGCGGATCAGCCGTGCCGCTGTTGGGCCTGGCCGAAGGGATTGCTGGACAGATCGCGGATGATGACGATCGGTCCAGCGCCCTGCGGGACATCGCGCGGGTGCTGATCAAGGGCGGACAGTTCGCCGAGGCCGAGCGGGTGGCAGCCGACATTGACCAAGCGAAATATCGTGTCTGGGCACTGGAAGAGCTTGGGGTGGCGCTTGCAGGGGCAGGTCTGGCATCCGAGGCACAGCGTATTGCGACATTGATCAGCGACACAGAGGGATCGAGTGACTTGCCAGGCGAAGGGCTTGACGAGATCGCAGAGGCGCTGGCGGCAATGGGCGCAGTCGATGTGGCGGAGGCGGTGGCGGGGGAGATCGTTGATCCAGCCTGGCAGGCCAGGGCGATGACCGATGTCGTGGCGGCCTTGGCGGATGGTGGGCAGCTTTCCGAGGCCGAGCGCATTGCGCGGTGGATCGAAGACCCGGCTTGGCGGGCGGTGGCACTGGCATCAGTTGCGGCCGGGGTCTCGTCACCCTGAACGGACTTGCAGCGCGGCCAAGGTCGGTGCAGGACTGGCCCCGGCGGTAAAGGGGCGGATCAGCGGTGCAGGACGGTGGCGGAGCGGCGGTCTGGCTTTTGGCGGTGGGCCAGACTCTGATCTACGCGGGGTGCTATTATTCGTTTCCCGCCTTGCTGCCGGATCTGGAGGCAGCGACCGGCTGGGGCAAGGCGACTCTGGCGCTGGGGCCGACCTTGGGCTTTCTGATCATGGCGGGTCTTACGGTTTTCACCGGGCGGCTGGTCGACAAGGGCTTGGGCGGCGAGATGCTGATCTGGGGCCCGGTTCTGGTGGCCTTGGGGGTGCTGGGGCTGGCGCTTGCCCCGTCCCCGGCGGTCTGGTTGCTAAGCTGGGCGCTGATCGGGGTGGCGCAGGCGGGGTGTCTGTATGAAACCTGCTTTGCCTTTCTGACGCGGCGGCTGGGGGACGGGTCGCGGGCGGCGATCACAAGGGTTACTTTGGTCGCCGGATTTGCCGGAACCCTGGCCTTTCCCATGGGCCACTGGGTCGGCGCGGTCTGGGGCGGGCAGGGCGGCATGCTGGTCTTTGCCGCGCTGACCCTGTTGGCGGCCCCGTGCAACATATGGGCGGTCCGGTCCTTGCGGCAGCGCGAGCGGGCAGGGGCTGCGCCTGCGCCAACCCCGCCGGGCACCCTGCAGGCAGCGCTGAAAAAGCCCGCCTTCTGGATCATCGCGGCGGCCTTTACCGCGATTTATCTGAACCACGGCGTCTTGTTGACCTATGTGCTGGTCCTGTTTGCCGACCGGGGGGCTGCCCCGGGACTTGCGGCACTGGCGGCAGCGTCCATCGGGCCGGCTCAGGTTGCCGGGCGGCTGATCCTTTTGGGCTTGGGCGCGCGGGTGTCCACCGGGCAGGCAACCAAGGTGGCGGTGGGCGGCATTGTGGTCGCAAGTGTGGTTCTCTGGCTGGCCGGGATGGCCCCGGTCCTGATCTTTGCCTTTTCGCTGGCCCAAGGGGCCGGGGCAGGGCTGATGTCGATCCTGCGTCCGGTCCTGATCGCCGAGGTGTTGGGGCGCAGCGGGTTTGGCGTGATCTCGGGCGCGGTGGCGGTGGCACCGATCCTGGCGGCGGCGGCGGCACCTTCGGTCGGGGCGGGGCTGCTGGCGCTGGGCGGGCCTGATCTGGTCTATGCGGTTTGTCTGGCCCTGGCGGCTTTGGGGCTG
>CAIXBE010000071.1 GCA_903917595.1 uncultured Rhodobacterales bacterium | reverse complement strand
TTTTATCGCATTTGGTATTATGATGGTAGCGTCATGGGTCTTTTTTGGTATGATCTTCCCAACAGAGCGATTCGACGCAGCATCTGCCGGTTGGTGCGCGATCTGGCAAAGAGGGAACGCAGCTCCATGACATCACAGGCAACCGCACCGGAACGGATGGCACGCCGTCAGCTGTCCGACCGCGCCTTTGCCTGGCTCTTGATCTCGCCCGCGATCCTGTTCATCGGCCTGATCGTGGTCTGGCCGCTGATCGAGACGATCCGCCTGTCCTTTACCGACGCCACCCTGGGCGGCGAAAGCTGGGTGGGCTTGAAAAACTATGCCGACTTGTTCGCCAGCTCGAAATTCTGGGCCACGGTCGGGCGCACCTTTTACTGGATGTTCCTGTCGGTCAGCCTGAAGCTGGTCATGGGGCTGATCGGGGCCACGCTTCTGAATGCGGCAATCCCCGGCAAGGCCTTGTTTCGGGTGCTGGTCATGCCGCCCTGGGTGATCCCGGTGGCGATTGGCGTGATCGGCTGGAAGTGGATGTATAACGGCTATTTCGGGCTGATTTCCGGCCTGTTGCAGGAATTCGGCCTGGTGGAAGAGCGGGTCGCGCTGTTGGCCACCAAGACCTCGGCCTTCTATTCGGCGATTGTCACCGATGTCTGGGTCGGCACGCCGATGGTGACGTTGTTCTTTCTGGCCGCGATGCAGGGTGTCAGCAAAGACCTGTATGAGGCGGCATGGGTGGACGGCGCGGGCCGCTGGTATCGGTTCCGCCGCATCACCATTCCGCAGATCATGCCGGTGATCGTGTCGATGGCGCTGCTCTCGGCGATCTGGACCTTCAACAGCTTCGAGATCATCTGGATCCTGACCGAAGGCGGCCCTCGCGGGGCAACAACGACGCTGATCATCGACACCTACAAGGTCGCGATCTCTAGCCAGCGGTTCGGCGAAGGTGCGGCGCGGGCGGTGGTGATCGTGGTCCTTCTGGCGACCTTCTCGCTGTTCTACCTTTGGTTCCTGAACCGGGTGAACCGCCACTATGGGGCGAAATGACATGATCGACCGGCTTTCCCTGCTGCAGAAGCTCGGCGTCTACGCGGCCACCTTTGTCTTCCTGCTGTTCTTGCTGATGCCCTTCATCGAGATGTTGCGCGTCTCTCTGCGCCCGATGAGCCACCTGATGACCGCCGATTTCACCTGGTGGTCTGAGGATTTCAGCCTGCAGGCCTACCGCGACATGTGGGTCACGGTGCCGCTTTTGGGGCGCTATATCTTCAACTCGATCTTCATCGCGGTTTCGGTGACCGCGATCACGATGGTTGTCGTCATCCCCGCCGCCTATGCCTATGCAAGGCTGGAGTTTCCGTTCAAGGCGCTGTCTTTGGGCGGGTTTCTGGCCGTGAACATGTTCACGGGTGCGGTGCTTTTGATCCCGCTTTACCGCGTGTTGCGCAGCCTTGGCATGCTGAACACCTATTGGGCGATGATCGTGCCGGGGGTGGCCTTCCTGATCCCGACCGGCATCTGGCTTTTGCGGTCTTACCTTGAGAAAATCCCGCGTGAGCTGGAGGAGGCCGCCTTTGTCGACGGTGCGTCCCGGCTGTACACGCTGCGTCGCGTAGTCATCCCACTGGCGGTGCCGGGGCTGATCGTGGTCGGCACGGCGGTCTTCATCGGTGCCTATGCCCAGCAGTTCCTGTTCGCGATCACCTTCAACAACGTCCGCGAAATCCAGCCGCTGCCCGCCGGGCTGTTCGAGTTCATCGGCTATCAGGACACCACCTGGAACGAGATGATGGCCGCCGCTTTGACGGGCGTGCTGCCGGTGATGCTGCTGTTCCTGTTTCTGCAGAAATACCTCGTCGCCGGGCTGACCGCCGGCGCGGTGAAAGAGTGACCAAACCACCAACCCCAACCAACCAAACCAAAGACGTCCAACCAAGGGAGAACGACACATGACACATTTCAAGACCCTGACGGTCGCGGCAGGCCTGCTGGCCGGCACCGCCCTGTCGGCCCAGGCGCAAGAGCTGCATTTCATCATGTGCGGCGGCGAAGTGCGCCCCGCCGACCAGGTGGTGATCGACACGTTCCAGGCCGACAATCCCGGCGTGACCGTCAAGATGGAGGCCGTTGAATGGGGCACCTGTCAGGACAAGTCGATGCAGCTTGCCGCCGCTGGTGACCCGCCGTCGATCGCCTATATCGGCAGCCGCACTCTGCGCCAGTTGGCGGGCAACGACCTGATCGTGCCGGTCACCATGACCCCCGAAGAAGAGGCCGCCTATCAGCCGGGCGTTCTGAAAACCGTCACCTATGGCGGCCAGTATTGGGGCATCCCGCATGCCTTTTCGACCAAGGCGCTCTATATGAACTGCGCCGTGATCGAGGCTGCAGGGGCTGAATGCAAGGCCCCCGCTACCTGGGCTGAACTGGTGGCCCTGGCCGCGACCGTGACCGACAAGACCGACGCCGCAGGCATCGGCATTGCGGGCAAGGATTTCGACAACACGATGCATATGTTCCTCGACTTCCTTTATTCCAACGGTGGTGCTGTCTATGACGCCGCAGGCGCGCCCGTGCTGGACAGTGCCCAAACGCGTGAAACCCTGCAGCTTTATGCGGACCTGCTGCCCTATATGGAGTCCGGCCCGACTGAATGGGAACGCGACCAGATGAAGGATCTGTTCAACGACGGGCAGATCGCGATGTATGTTTCGGGTCCATGGGGCTCGGGTCAGCACGCGGAAAAGGTGCCGACCCAGCTTGTGGCCCCAATTCCGGCTGGCCCGTCCGGCCCGTCCGGCACGATCCTGATCACCGACTCGATCGCCGTCTTCAAGGGCACCGGCCATGAAGAGCTTGCCATCAAGCTGGCCAAGGCGCTGACCACCGGGGCTGCGCAGTATGACCTCGACAGCACCTGGGGTCTGACCCCGATCCTGGACTATGAAAAGCTGGGCATGACCGATGTCTATTACACCAAGGACAGCTGGCCGATCTTTGTCGCAGGCATCTCGACCGGTGGACCCGAGCCGATGGTCGAAGACTTCAAATCGCTGCAGGCGGTGTTCACCAACATGATCCAGGGGATCATGCTGGGCGAAGGCTCGGTTGACGAACTGGTAACCCAGGCCGGCGTCGAACTGGCCGCCGTGCGCTGATCGCAACCCTCGGGGGTGCGGTGATCCGCGCCCCCACCCCTATCGCCTTTTGCCCAAAGGACGCCCAATGGCCACGCTTGATCTGCAGACCATCACCAAAAGCTTTGGGTCGGCATCGGTGCTGACCGGCATCGACCTTGCGATCCGCGACAAGGAATTCGTGGTCTTCGTCGGACCCTCGGGCTGCGGCAAGTCAACCCTTCTGCGGATCATCGCCGGTCTGGAGGCTGCCACTACCGGCCGTATTCTGATCGAAGGGGTCGACGTGTCCATGGCCGCCCCGGTGGACCGCGGCATTGCCATGGTCTTTCAAAGTTATGCGCTTTACCCGCATCTGTCGGTTTACGAGAATATCGCCTTCCCGCTACGGGTCGCCAAACTGCCCGAGGCCGAGGTCAAGGCCAAGGTCGGCCGCGCTGCCGACATCCTGCAACTGAACGACAAACTTGGGCTGAAGCCCGGCCAACTGTCCGGCGGCCAGCGCCAGCGCGTCGCCATCGGGCGCAGCATCGTGCGCAATCCCAAGGTTTTCCTTTTCGACGAGCCGCTCTCGAACCTTGACGCGGCCCTGCGCGGTGAGATGCGGGTGGAACTCTCCGCCCTGCAACGCCAGCTTGACGCCACCATGGTCTACGTCACCCATGACCAGATCGAGGCGATGACCATGGCGCACCGGATCGTGGTCCTGAACAAGGGCCGGATCGAACAATTCGGAACCCCGATGGAGCTTTACCACCACCCCGCCACCAAATTCGTCGCCACCTTCATCGGCCAGCCCAACATGAACCTGATCCCGGCAACGGTTGTCGACACTGGGGCCGAGGGTCTGACGGTTGACCTGCCAGGCGGCACAAGGATGACCCTGCCGGTCGATGCCAGCGCGGCGCGCAAGGGCGACGCGGTCGAGGTCGGCATCCGCCCCGAAAACCTGACCTTGGGGCAAGGCGTGTCGATGCGGCTGCGCGTCCTTGAAAGGCTGGGCGGCACCGCCATCGCTTACGGCCAGATGGAGGATGGGCTGAAACTCTGTGCCGCCCTCCACGGCGATGCGGCGGTGCATGAGGGCGAGGCGGTCGGCCTGACCTTTGCCTCCGCCGATGCGCATGTCTTTGATGCAACGGGCCAGGTGATGCGGCGGCAGCAGGCCCCCGCACGCGCCGCCTGACGGAAAGAAAGACGGAAAGGAAACGGAATGCGGATTGTCACCTCGGGCATCGGCCTGCGGGCGGGTCATGTGCTGTCAACGCTGAAGGCCGAAATGCCTGAGGCTCAGATCGTCGGCTACTATGACCCCCAGCCCACCCATCTGGACATGATCGGTGAGGACACGCCGCGTTACCCTTCCGTCGAAGCCATGCTGTCCGACGCCAAGCCCGACCTTTACTGCGTCTTTTCCCCGAACGTCTTTCACCTTGACCAGATCCGGCTGGGACTGGAGGCCGGGGTGCAGGTCTTCACCGAAAAGCCGGTGGTGGTGTCGATTGACGAAACCCTTGAACTTGCGCGCCTTTTGGCCGCGCACGGCGGGGCAAACCGCGCGATGGTGGGTCTGGTCCTGCGCTATTCCCGGCACATGACCGACCTGCGCGCGGCCATGGCGCAGGGCTGGCTGGGCGACATCACCAGCCTTGAGGCGAACGAACATATCGCCCCCTACCACGGCGCCTTCTTCATGCGCGACTGGCGGCGGCGGACCGATCTTGCCGGTGGCTTCATGCTGGAAAAATGCTGCCACGATCTGGACATCTACAACATGGTCACCGGCTCGCGCCCCTCGCGCGTTGCCAGTTTCGGCGGCCGCAAAAGCTTTGTCCCGGCCAATGCGCCCCGTTCCAACGCCGAAGCCGAAATCTTTCACGTCAAGAAATCGGTGTGGGACGCAACCGATGATCCCTTCACTTCGGAAGGCGACATCATCGACTATCAGACCGCGATCCTGCAGTATGAGACCGGCGCAAGTCTGGCGTTTCACACCAACCTGAACGTGCCCGACGAACATCGGCGGTTCTGCGTCATGGGCACGCATGGCATGGCCGAAGGCGATTTCGTCCGCGGCTTCCTGCGCGTCACCGCCCGCGATGGCCGCCGTCTGGCCGACCACGACTATACCACCGGCGCCGCCGGGATGGGCGCGCATTACGGCGCGGATCAGTTGATGTGCCGCGACATCACCGCCTATCTGCGCGGTCAAAGCGGCGGACTGCCCGTGTCGATCCTTGACGCGATGGAGGCGGGGATTGCCGCCCTGGCCCTCGATCAGGCGCGCGAGACTGGTCAGATCGTCGATCTTGCCGACACATGGGCCCAGCTTGACGCCCACGGATTGCGCAAATGACCGACCTTCCCGCAAATGCTGGGCACCATATGGCGCGTGAGATTGCCGAGGCCCCCGGCGTCTTCGCAACCTCCGCAGCACAGCCCGTCGATCTTCCCGACCTGACCAGCCTGCGCGCGATCTACACCGTCGCGCGCGGGTCGTCAGACGCCGCCGCCAACATCCTTGCCTACGAGATCATGCGCGAAACTGGCCTGCCGGTCACCTCGCTGCCGCCTTCGGTTTTCTCGCTTGGTCGCGGCGTGCGACTGACAGACAGCGCCGTGCTGGTGGTGTCGCAATCGGGCGCATCCGATGATCTGGTGCGCTCGGCCAAAGGCGCGAAAGCAGCTGGGGCCACGGTCATCGCCCTGACCAACGCACCCGCCAGCCCGGTCGAGGCCGCCTCGGACCTCACTCTGCGGATCGGGGCGGGCGAGGAGCTAGCCGTGCCCGCCACCAAATCCGTCGTCGGTGCCATTGCAGGCGGCATGGCGCTTTTGTCGGCGCTGGTCCCAGGCTACGCCCCCCGCGCGGCGGCTTCGTCCCGCGCCATCGATGCCCTGCAAGACAAGACCCTGCCGCAGACTCGTGCCGTTCTTGCCGCGCTTCTGCGCGCGTCCCACGTCTATGTCATCGGCCGCGACACCGGCTTTGGTGCCGCACAGGAACTGGCGCTGAAGCTGAAAGAATGCTGCGCCCTTCATGCCGAGGCCTATTCCAGCAGCGAAGTCCTGCACGGGCCCCTGCAACTGGTGACCAACCCGCTTCTTATCCTGATCCTCGACACCGAAGCGCCAGACCTGCAAGACAGCCTGAACACCGCCGAAGCCCGCTTTCGCGCCGCAGGCGGCACCGTCTTTCGCCTGCGCGCCTCGGACGCCGGGGCAACCGGCCTGACCCCTGCCGCCGCTGCCGCCGCCCTCTTGGTCCTGACCTACCCCTTGGCGCTGCAAGCAGCCCTGGCCCTTGGCCATGACCCCGACCACCCCGCAACCCTGTCCAAAGTGACCCAGACCAGATGACCCCCCAGGTATTTGCTCTTTTCCTAAATACTCATCTTCGGCCTCGCCGGTTGCGCGTTCTTCACGCGCAGAGGCGAAGTAAAAAGAATGCGCGGCACGCGCTCGATTTGATTGCCGCCCCAACGCAAGAGACCCAGCCCGAATGAACGACCTCACCCGCCACGCCACTTGGCGCGAGATCAAGTCCCAGCCCGCAATCTGGCGCGAATGGGGGGCAACCTTGCCAGTCGCCGACCTGCGCGAATGGGTCACTGCCACCGGTGTCTCCGAGGTCTGGTTTTGCGGCGCGGGCACCTCGGCCTATATCGGCGACATCCTTGCCGCAGGGCTGGAGGGCGCGGCGGGCCCCCGGTTTCGTTCGGTGCCGACCACCGATATCGTCGCCCGGCCGCACGCCTACCTGCGCGGCGTGCCGAAACTGGTGGTCAGCTTTGGCCGCTCGGGCAATTCGGCGGAAAGCATCGGCCTTCTGGACGCGCTGGACGCTCTTGCCCCCGGCTGGCCGCGCCTGAACATCACCTGCAACGCCACCTCGGCCCTTGCCACGCGCCCCGATGCCAAAGTCATCACCCTCCCCGAAGCCACCCATGACCAGGGCTTCGCGATGACCTCCAGCTTCTCGACCATGCTGCTGACCGCCGCCGCGATCTTTGACGCGGGCCTCCCGGCCTCTCAGACCGCCCGGCGCTTCGCCACCCTCGCCGACACCCTGCAGACTTGCTTGCCCCACTTCGCCGCCCACGCCGCAACCACCCGCCTCCCGCAGCGCGCCGTCTTCATCGGCTCCGGCCCCCTCGCCTTCGCCGCCCGCGAGGCGGCCCTCAAGGTCATGGAACTCGCTGCAGGCAAAATCCCCGCCCTCTGGGACTCTACCCTCGGCTTCCGCCACGGCCCCAAAAGCTTCACCCTTGGTGAAACCGACCTCTGGCTTTTCCGCTCCCTTGACCCCCATACCCGCGCCTATGACGATGATCTCCTCGCCGAACTGCGCTCGCAGTTTCCCCACAGCATCGTCACCGCCCCCGAGATCCTGCTGCCCTTCGGCGACCTCTGGTCCGCGCCCCTTTATGTCGCCCTGGCGCAGGTTCTGGCCGTCATCTGGTCCGACAGCCTTGGCCTTGCTGTCGATGATCCGTTCGCCGGGCAAGGCACCCTGACCCGCGTGGTGTCGGGTGTTCGGCTTTATCCGGTGACACCATGATATTCGCGGGCGGCATCGACCTTGGCGGCACCAAGATCGAGGCGCAGGTCTTCGGCCCTGACTGGCAGTTGGTTGCCCGCCACCGCTGGCCGACGCCGCCCGGCTATGACCATCTCGTCACCGCGATGGCCGACGCGGTCCATTGGTGCGAGGCGCAAGGGCACAAGGGCCTGCCGGTCGGCATCGCGGCCGCGGGTCTGGTGAACCCGGCGACCGGATTTGCCCTGACCTCGAACCTGCCCGCCACCGGCCGCCCCTTTCCCGCCGACATCGCCGCCGCCGCTGACCGCCCCATCGCCTGGATCAACGACTGCCGCGCGCTGGCCCTGTCCGAGGCGACGCTGGGCGCTGCCCGCGGGGCAGACCCCGCCGTCGCGCTGATCCTTGGCACCGGGGTCGCCGGGGGCGTTGTCTCCAAAGGCGCGCTGTTGCCATCCCCGGCGCAGGTCGGCGGCGAGTTCGGCCATTTCCCCCTCGCTGCAGCCCCCGTCGTTGCCCACGGCCTGCCGGTTCCGGCCTGTGGCTGCGGTCGGATCGGCTGCGCCGAGACCTACCTGTCCGCCCCCGGCCTTGCCCGCATCGCCGCCCATCTGACCGGTCAAGGCCATAACCCCGAAGCCATCGTCGCGGGCCGAGCCACCACTCCGGCTTTTGCCCGCGCCTGGGACATCTGGCTGGACCTTGCCACCGACTTTCTGGTGACCCTCTGCTTCACCATCGACCCAGAGGTCATCGTCCTCGGCGGCGGCCTGTCGCGCGCTCCGGGCCTGACCGACGATCTGACCACACGCCTGTCCCAGGCGACACTGGCGGGCTTTCCGATCCCCGCGATCCGTTTGGCGCAAGGTGGCGACGCCAGCGGCGCGCGCGGTGCGGCGCTTCACGCCCTGTCACTCGGTATCGGGGCCACCCATGACTGACATCCTGCGCCAGATCATCGCCGCCAACCGCGCCGGACGCCCGGTCGCAATCCCGTCGGTCTGCACCGCGCATCCGCAGGCGCTGGAGGCATCCTTGACGCTGGCCGAAGCCCTTGACCAGCCGGTGGTGATCGAGGCCACGTCAAATCAGGTCAATCAGGACGGCGGCTATACCGGCCTGACGCCTGCCGATTTCATCGGCTTTGTCACGGATATCGCGGACAATTCCGGCGTGCGGCGCGACCGCATCCTCTTTGGCGGCGACCACCTTGGCCCGCAAGCCTGGCGCAAGCTGCCCACCGATCAGGCGATGGCCAAGGCACACCGCATGGTCGCCGACTATTCCGCGGCGGGGTTCACCAAGATCCACCTCGACTGCTCGGAAGGTTGCGCGGGCGAACCGGCCCAGCTTGCCGACGCCACCACCGCGACCCGCTCCGCCGCGCTTGCCGCCACCGCCCTTGCCGCCGCCCCCGACCCCGCGGCGCTGATCTTCGTCATCGGCACCGAGGTTCCGCCCCCTGGCGGTGCCCGCGCTGATGACCACGGCGACATTGCCCCGACCACGCTCGCTTCGGCCTCCGCCACCCTTGCGGCACATGACGACGCCTTCCGCGCCGCAGGTCTTGCCCATGCCCTGCCCCAGATCGGCGGCCTTGTGGTCCAGCCCGGCGTTGAATTCTCACCGATGGAGGTTCACCCCCTGCCGCTGGCCCGCGACCCTGGCCTTCTGGCCGCGCTGCAAGACTGGCCCGGCCTGTGCCTTGAGGCGCATTCGACCGACTACCAGCACCCCGAGGTCTATCCCCGTCTGGCCGAACTGGGCTTTGCCTTCCAGAAGGTCGGCCCCGCCCTGACCTTTGCCTGGCGGGAGGCGCTTTATGCACTTGACACCCTGCGCGGTCAGGCCGGTTGGTCCACCGGCCCGACCCTTGCTGACGAAATGGAGACGGTTATGTTGGCCGACCCCGCCCACTGGCAAGCCCATTACCGGGGGGACAGTGCCGCGCCCCGGCTGGAGCGTCACTTCGGCCTTGCCGACCGCATCCGATACTACTGGCCGCAAACCCGCGCCCGCGCCGCCGTGGCACGCCTGTTTGTCGATCTTGACGGCAAGGCACTACCTGACCCGGTCCTGCACGGCCATTTCAGCGAGGCCGAGATTGCATCCGCAAGGCAAAGCCCGCATAGCCTGCCGCAAGCGCTGGCCATCGCCCGCGTCCAGACCGCCCTGCGCCCCTATTTCTTCAACCCCGCCGCCTTCAACTCCGGACCCCGGCCATGACCGCCCTGCCCGACCTCTGGCTTTTGCCCGATGCGCTTTACGACGGCACCCGCCTCTGCCGGGATGTCGCACTTGGCGTGGCCGGGGGTCGCACGCTTGGGCTAGCCAACCGCGCCGATCTGCCCGC
>CAIXBE010000070.1 GCA_903917595.1 uncultured Rhodobacterales bacterium | reverse complement strand
GCCGAGTTCGTCGCTGATCTCAGGCAGGCCTGTGTCACCCCGCATGTCGCGCAGAAATCGAGATATTCAGCGATCGACGCCAGAACCACCCGGCACGAGGGATATGCCCTGTCGATCAAGCACCGCAAACGCATCGAAGAGGCGTTCGGCTGGGCCAAGACCGTCGGCGGCATGGCACAGACCGTCTATCGCGGCGTTGAGCGGGTGCGCGCCCGCTTCATCCTGACGATGGCCGCCAACAACCTCGCCCGACTACCCCGGCTGCTGGCTGCTTGATAATGGCAAACCTCGTCAAACAAGCATGCTTTCTGCGACAAGGCGCACGAAGCCAAACCCGGACAGCTGCGCCGAAAGAAAATCGTTCCGCACAGCCGACTTCTTCAGCGGCCTGTTAACGCCGTAAATCTTGCGCTTCGCTTCAACTGGCGCTCCCACGCCGATTTGGTCGCTATTCAGCAGGTAATTGCGCAGCGTATCGATCCGGATGCAGACGAGGTCGAAGCCAAAGGGCAGTGCGCTGTCGACGGTCAGGTGGCCGCTCTGTGGCGCTTCGATACGCGGGAGCAAGAAGCGCAGCAGATTGCAGCCTGGATTGCGAACGAAGTGGAGAATGGCAGGGTCGAACCGCACGATTGCGCGATCTTAGTACGTATGCGCGCTGATTACGTTGAAGCCGAGCTTGCCGAAGTCTTCGCCACAGAGGGGCTAACGATCAGGAACCTCGCGCGCAATGTCGGCGAGATTGCGCTTCAGGAACTGCTTGCCGAAGAGATAACCGATGTCATCCTGCCCCTTTTGAGGCTCGGGACAGGGAAGCGGAGCCCAGGTTCTTGGAACGCAGCGCAAGAAGAGCTGCAGGCGCTCTTCGCAATTGATCCCGATGACGAACGAGCGCAGGAAGGTCTACAGCGGAGCATTGAGGAATTCTCCTCTTCTTTACGGACAGCCATGCGCGATAACGAACCGACAGGCGATAGCGCGGCGGAGATTTTTCGGATTGCACTGAAATTCGTTGGTGCCGATCGGCTGCGCCAAGCCTTTCCGGCTTATCGACGCGAAGCGGACTTCGAGCGGGTAAGGAGGGGGTTCATCACCTTGCTTTCCGAATGTAGCGAGGCTGCGGACACTTGGTGCGACGCTCTCGATCGCTTCGAAGGCATAGGCCAAGTGCCTTTGATGACGATCCATAAGAGCAAAGGCCTTGAGTTTCATACCATAATTTTCTTCGGCCTTGATATGCAGACCTGGTGGAGCCTTTCGCCCGGTCGGGAAGAGGAGCTTAACTCCTTCTTCGTGGCGTTTACCCGCGCTATGCAAAGAGCCTTCTTTTCCTATTGCAGGGAGCGTGGACAAGCCATTGTTTGGCTCGAGAACGTGCTTTTGCCTGCGGGCTTGGATCGGGTCGATGGGCTCACCCCTTGCTCGGTCGAACCTGAGTAGCCTTTTCGAAGCCGAACCGGTGCCAGCCAGCGTTGTTTGTTTATCCGATGAGTGACCATTCCGTTCCGTCTTTCACACGGGGGCTGCGGGTCACATGGCGCTTTCGGTGCTCACGTCGGATGATTATTGTTGATCGCGGTTGGCGCGCTTACATCAACGCCACATCAACAGTCGAAAGTGGTTTAAAAACAATTGTCTGGCGTCCGCTGTCCGTGAACTTGGTCGAGTGTTGGGGAAGAAAATTTTGAAAATCAAAGACTTATAGGCTAAACCGTTGATTTTCATAAATTGTTGGAATCGTTGGGCTTTCGGCTCATAACCTGAAGGCCGCAGGTTCAAATCCTGCCCCCGCAACCAAAATTCCTAAACAATATCAAATACATGAACGCCGCCCTCCGGGGCGGTTTTTGCTTATGTGCAATTCTTGTCAACACCTGGTCAACGTTTGACGAGTCCCCCTAAACGCGGCGTGCAACAGGCGTGCCGCAACTTACTGCAGAAAGAACCCTGCCCCCTAACGGTGCCATTCCCCGTGGTGGGATTGGCGAAGGCGGAACACAAGCATCCGGCCTGACCGCTCCGGCGGACGATGTCAGCGCCGAATAGTATCCACTGACTCCAATGGACATCATTGTGCGGAAGTGGCTCCGCGGACGAGGCGGCTCTTGGCGAATAGGTGGAGCGGTCAATACGCATGCAAATCCTTGCGCAGGGACCTCACCAGCGATCGCAAAAGCGAAGATTGACTGCGGACTTGGTTCGCAAGGTGTCGACTGGCAAACCAAGTAGCGCGGTCTTCCTAGGCGACAGTCTCTGCCAGTTGAAGCGTCGAATGAAGCAAGACGTCTGTCCCCGCGGCGGCCCATTCCGGCGTGATAGACTCTGCCTCGTTGTGGGAAAGACCGTCCACGCACGGACACATGATCATCACTGTGGGCGCGACGCGGTTGATCCAGCACGCGTCGTGACCTGCGCCCGAGACGATGTCCCGGTGGGAGTGGCCCAGCCGTTCCGCCGATTGGCGAACGATGGTCACGAGGTCAGGGTCGAATGCTACCGGGTCGAAATGGCCGACTTCCTCGGTCGTACAACCCAGGCCCAGTTCCTTCGCGGCGGCATGCGCCGCGCGGGTCACCTCGGCCTTCATCGCATCAAGCTTCGCCTGTTCAGGGCTGCGGATGTCGACGGTGAAGATGACCTTGCCGGGAATCACGTTCCGGCTGTTGGGGAAGACCTTGACCTGCCCCACGGCCCCGACGGCGTCAGGCTGATGTGCCATCGCGATCTGATGCACGCGTTCAGTGATCCGTGCCATGCCCAGTCCCGCGTTGACACGCATGTTCATCGGCGTGCTGCCGGTGTGAGCGTCTTTGCCCGTCAGGGTGATTTCCAGCCACCACAGGCCTTGGCCATGGGTTACAACGCCGATCGTCTTGCCTTCGGCCTCCAGGATCGGTCCCTGCTCGATATGCAGTTCCAGCATTGCATGCATCTTGCGGGCGCCGACCTTCTCCTTCCCCTCCCAGCCGATGCGTTTCAGTTCCTCACCGAAGACCTTCCCGTCTAGGTCGCGGCGGGACTTGGCGTAGTCTTCGGTAAGTACGCCTGCGAACACGCCACTGTCCAGCATGGCGGGTGCGAAACGCGCACCTTCCTCGTTGGTCCAGTTGGTCACCACGATGGGGCGTCGGGTCTTTAGCCCCAGATCGTTCATCGTCCTCACCACTTCCAGCGGTCCCAGAACCCCGAGGACTCCGTCGTATTTCCCACCGGTGGGCTGTGTGTCCAGGTGGCTGCCCATGTAGATGGGCAGCGCATCGGGGTCGGTACCGGGGCGTGTGGCGAACATGTTGCCGAGGGTGTCGACGCCCATGGTCATCCCGGCCGCCTCGCACCAGCGCTGGAAAAGGTGCCGACCCTCGCTATCGGCATCGGTCAGGGTCTGGCGGTTGCAACCACCCGCTACGCCGGGGCCGACTTTTGCCATCTCTTCCAAGCTGTCCCAGAGGCGCGCGGGATTGACCCGCAGGTTCGTGTTTGTCTTGTCCATCAGGGGCCCGGGGTCAAAGTGATTTCAGAACATCGGCCAGCGTGCCGATCAGCGTGTCGATTTCGGTCTTTGAGATGATCAGCGGCGGGCTCATCGCGATGATGTCGCCCGTGGTACGGATCAGGATGCCCTTGTCATAGGCCCGCAGGAAGGCATCGAAGGCGCGTTTGGTGGGCTGCCCCTCGATCGGTTGCAACTCCACCGCGCCGATCAGGCCCATGTTGCGGATGTCAATGACATTGGGCAGGCCGCGCAGGCTGTGCAGCGCCTCCTGCCAATAGAATTCGAGTTCCGCCGCACGTTGGAACAGGCCCTCTTCCTTATAAGTATCCAACGTGGCGATTGCGGCGGCGCTGGCAATCGGGTTGCCGCTGTAGGTGTAGCCGTGGAAGAGTTCGATCAGGTGTTCCGGGCCGGTCATAAAGGCGTCATGCACCTCGGCAGTGGTTAGCACCGCCCCCATCGGGATCACGCCATTGGTTAGGCCCTTGGCGGTGGTCATCATGTCGGGCAACACGCCGAAGTGTTGGGCCGCGAAGGCCGACCCGAGACGCCCGAAGCCGGTTATCACCTCGTCGAAGATCAACAGGATGCCATGCTTCTCGGTGATGGCGCGCAGCTTTTCCAGATAGCCCTTGGGCGGCAGCAGCACCCCAGTCGAGCCTGCCATGGGTTCGGCGATGACCGCCGCAATCGTCTCGGCTCCGTGCAGGGTGACGATGCGCTCCAAGTCGTCTGCAAGGTTCGCACCATGCTCGGGCTGGCCCCTGGTGAAGGCATTCTGTTGCGGCAGGTGGGTGTGAGGCAGGTGGTCCACACCGGGCAACAGGCTGCCAAAGACCTTGCGGTTGTTGACGATTCCGCCGACCGAGATGCCGCCGAAGTTCACCCCGTGATAGCCACGCTCACGCCCGATAAGCCGGGTGCGAGCCCCCTCGCCGCGCGCACGGTGATAGGCGATGGCCATCTTCAGCGCTGTCTCGACGCTTTCCGAGCCTGAGTTGGTGTAGAAGACGTGTTCGATGCCCTTCGGCGCGATGTCGACCAGGCGGTTGGCCAGTTCGAAGGCTATGGGATGGCCCATCTGGAAGGCGGGTGCATAGTCCAGTTCCGCTGCCTGTTTCTGGATCGCTTCGGTGATTTTGGGGCGGCAGTGGCCGGCGTTGCAGCACCAAAGGCCTGCTGTGCCATCCAACACTTGGCGGCCATCGGCTGTCGTGTAATGCATGTCCTTGGCGGCTACGAGCATCCGCGGTGCCTTCTTGAACTGGCGGTTCGCTGTAAATGGCATCCAGAAGGCGTTCAGGTCGTTGGGCGGGGTCTTGCGGTCAAGTGGCATGGTGGCCTCATACGGTTGGGGTATTGAAGGTCCAGTCGAGTATGGCCCAATGGCCTTGGGCGTCGATCCGGGGGTGGGGGCGCAACGGTGCGGTGCCGATTAGGCGAAAGCCCGCGCGGCGGTAAAAGCCCATGACGGCGGGGTCATCGCCAAAGGTCGAAAGGCCGATCCGGTCAAATCCGGCGGCGCGGGCGCGGATGGCGGTATCGGCCAGAAGTGCCTGGCCGATCCCTTTGCCGCGCCCGGACGGCCAGACAGCGATGTTGGTCAGGCAGAAGGTACCCGCAAGCCCGGCATCGAGGTCAATAAGCTCCTGGATCGGGGCCAAGCGTTCAGGCGTGATCAGTGGATCGCCGGTGAGCCTTTCGTAGACCGCAAAGGGCAGGGCGCAGACGGCACCTTCGACGGGGCCCGCGCCAAGGCAGGCCACGCGCCAATTCGAAAGATGGGCAAAGCTGGCCGGGTTGCGCAGTCGCCGTTCGATCAGGATATCGATCAGATCGTGGTCGGGGAACAACCCTTCGTACAGCAACTCGACCACACCGTGACCCGAGGCCAGCATCAGTTGTGCCAAATCCCGCAAGTCGTGTGCGTCGGCACTGCGGATCACCAATTGGGCCGTCACAGTGCGAGTACCGGCTTTTGGTCGGTCAGGCCCAGCGCCGCTTCCAGTGCCGCGGCGATGGCCAGAACGCCGCGGTCGTCAAACATGCGCCCAACGATCTGCAGGCCGATGGGCAGGCAGCTCGTAGTGAAGCCGACGTTCAGGCTGGCAGCAGGCTGCTGGGTCAAGTTGAAAGGATAGGTGAAGGGTGTCCAAGGCAGCCAGGCCAGTCGCGGGTCCACGCCGGGCGGGGCGAGTACACCTGCGTCAAAAGCCGGGATCGGCATGGTGGGTGTCACCAACGCATCGAACCCCTCCATGAAGACCCGCATCTGGTTGCCCAGCGCCCCGCGCGCCTTTTGCGCGGCCAGATAGTCGTCGAGCGTGAAGCTTCGCGCCTCGTCGAGAACGCGCTGTAGGCCGGGGTCCAGCCGGGATTGCTGCGCCTTGGGCAGATGGCCCAGCGCGGCATGCGCGCCCGACCACCAAAGGATGCGGAAGGTCTCGACCGGATCGGCAAAGCCGGGGTTGGTCTCGACGATTTCGGCGCCAAGACCGGCCAGCAGGGCCACCGCATGCCGGGTAGCTGCGGCCACTTCGGAATCGACGAATGCATGACCAAGATCGGCCGAGAAGGCAATGCGTTTGCCCTTAAGGTCGTGGCCCAGACGGTCGGTCCATGAGGCGGGATCGTGGGGCAGGGAGTGCCAGTCGCGGGCATCGGGACGGCTGATGACCTCCATCATCAGCGCGGCGTCGCGCACCGTGCGGGTCATCGGACCGACATGGGCCACCGTGCCGAAGGGCGAAAGGGGAAAGGCAGGGACCCGGCCAAAGGACGGCTTGAGGCCGAAAATGCCGGAAAAGCTGGCCGGAATACGGATCGATCCGCCGCCATCGGTGCCCAAGGCCAGGGGCGCATAGCCCGCCGCAACCGCGGCCGAGGCCCCCCCGGACGAACCGCCCGCCGTCATACCCGGGTTCCAAGGGTTGCGTGTGATGCCGTGGCGGGGGCTGTCGGTGACGCCTTTCCAGCCGATCTCGGGCGTGGTCGTCCGCGCCATCAGCACCGCCCCCGCCTCGCGCAGCCGCGCGACCGAGGGGCCATCGTCCTCCCAGGGGCCGGCCGCGTCGACCGTCCAGCTGCCGCGCAGGCAGGACTGGCCGCGGGTCAGGATCAAGTCCTTCACCAGCACCGGCACGCCGTCAAGCGGTGACAGTGGATTGCCCGCCGCCCATCGCGCATTGCTGGCACGCGCCTGCTCGCGGACGTTGTCATGGGCGATCAGGGTCAAGGCATTCAGTTGCGGCTCGAGCCGCTCGGCCTGGGCGATGCAGACCTCCAGAACGTCAAGCGGATCCAGTGTACGCTTGGCGAATGCCCTAGACAGATCGTCGGCGGAGGTCCAGTTCGGGGTCATCGCGGGTCTTTCACTTCGGAGCCGCAGAGATTGTTCAGCAGCCGCCAGATGAACGGAGCCATAAAAAGCACCAGTGGAACCAACAGGATCCAAGCCAGGGCCCATGCGGCCAGCCATCGTGGCAGGGCAGCGCCTGATGCGATGAAGGTAGAGACGCCAGTGGTCACGAAGGCCTGCGTCGCCGCGAAGGCATAGGGTTTCGCGCGGGCGGGCAGGATCGGTTTCATGCGGTCATGTCCGCCAGAACGGCTTCCAGATGCCCGGCAAAAGCCGGTGCCAGCGGGCGGCTGACATGCAGGCGCAGGGCGTCCTCGTGGCGGTAAAGCACTCCGCGATAGCCCGCGAACAGGAAGGTTGCCGACGCCGAAGGCCGAGTCAGGGAAATCTCGCCCAGACGCAACAGGGCAGCGGACATGGCGGGGCCTTGCAGCACGAAAGTTGTCAGCGCATCTGAGGCCTCGGTCGCGCCGAACGCCCCATGCCAGCCACCTGCCAAGTCATGGCCCACCACGAGCGCGCGGTCGATGCCGGTGCGGATGGCATAGCTTGGCCCGCTAGCCGTGCCGGGCCAGCCATGCGTCTGGTCCAGGCCGAAATGACTCAGGGCAGCGTCAAGCTGGCCTGTGACAAGGGTCATTGCGCCGGGGTCGATGGTCATCACCGTCAGACCCGGCAGGTCGAGCCGGAAGGCAGAAAGATCGGCCGGTGCGGGCCAGTCGCGGTCAAGCATTCAGACGCTCCCATTCCGGATCGACGAAGCAGCCAGGGCAGATCGTGGCGCGGCGGCGCTGCCCCAGGTGATAGACCTCGACTTCCTCGCCCATTCGGCCGAGCCCCCCGGCGATCAGGGCCAGGGCGATGGGCTTGCCCAAGGTCGGAGAATGGGCGGCCGACGTGACATAGCCTTGGCTTGCGGGCTGCCCCGGTGCCGTGGCATGGCCACCCACCGGCAGTGGTGCGCCCTGGCAGGCCAGACCTACCAGTTGCAGTCGATCGGGGCGGCTGGCGGTTTCGGTGAACAGGCTGCGCTTTCCCACGAATTCGACCTGTTTCTTCTCGCGCGGTGCGGCAAAGCCCAGATCATGCGGCATGGTGGTGCCGTCGGTGTCCTTGCCGACGAAGATCAGCCCCTTTTCCATGCGCAGGATGGCCAGCGCCTCGACCCCTTGCAGGGCCAGGCCAAAGTCGCGCCCGGTGGTCACGATCCGCTGCCACAGCGCCGCCGCGGCCCGGGCGGGGACCGAGATTTCATAAGAACAATCCCCGGTGAACGAGACACGGGCGATGCGCATGCCGTCCTTCTGCACCACTGACAGATGCGGCATGGCGGCATCATCCAGCGGGATGCCGAAGTCCAGCCGCGCCATCAGCGCGCGCGCCTTGGGGCCGGCCAGCGTCAGCGTGGCCCAGTGCGGCGTCGCGTCCTGGATGAAGACGCGGTCGGGGTCGAACTGGTCTTGCCGCCATAAGTCCAGCAGGTTGGCCACCTGATCGACATGCGAGGACGAACACGAGACCGAGAAATGGTACTCCGACAGGCGGAACAGGATGCCATCGTCGAAGACGATGCCCCCTTCGGTCAAAAGGAAGCCATAGCGCGCCCGGCCCGGTTTCAGGTTGCCCATCGTGTTGTAATAGATGAAGTCCATGAACCGCGCGGCATCGGGGCCATAGACGTCGATCTTGCCCAGGGGGCTGCCGTCGAACAGCGTGACGTGATCGCGCGCGGCGCTTACCTCGGCCTCGACGTCGGTATAGACGGCGGGGCGCAGCCAGCCGCCATATTCGCGCATCAGCGCCCCGGCGGCGCGGTGCAGGGGTTCCAGCACCAGCCGTTTCGGCGGCGCGAACAGGGCCTCGCGCTTCGGTCCGGCCAAGGTGGCCAGGGACACCGGGTCAAAGGGCGGGCGGAAAGTGGTCGTCCCGATCTCGGGGATTGGCACCTGACGGATCGCCGCCATGGTGGCGAGGCCCGGCATGTTCGAGATCTTGCCCTGATCATTGGCCATGCCAAGCGTCGTGTAGCGCTTCAGATGCTCGACCGCGCGCATATTCTCGCGCCCGGCAAGTTCGACATCCTTCACCGTCACATCGTTCTGGAAGTCGACCCAAGCGCGGCGCGACTGGCCAAGCTGGGGCCATGCCTTGCGCACCGGGTCCTGAGCGCGGAGCGCCGGGCGATCGCCCCTTGCCGCGATCAAGGCGTCAGACCGGGCGTCGTCGGTGGCGAAGGTTCCCGCGGCGGCACCGATGGTCAGGATCTGCGGCCGATCGGCACGGGGCACAAAGGCCTGGATGTCCTCGCGCCAGTCAAGCTTGCCGCCGGTCTGGCAATGCAGATGCACTGCCGGTGTCCAGCCGCCCGAGGCGAGGATCGTGTCGCAGTCGATCCGGCGGCCATCGGTCAGGGTCAGGCCGCGCAGGTGCCGCGCGAACCAGTGGACCGCTTCCACCTCGGCCCGGCCTTCGCCCGCCTCGATCACCTCGACGGCTGCGCCGGCAGCGCGGAACTGTGTTGCGGCGGTCTGGGCGTCGCCGGTGGACAGGATTGCGATACGCTGGCCCGCGAGGACGCCGTGGCGGTTCAGATAGGCCTGCCCGGCATGCAGTGACAGGATGCCGGGGCGGTCATTGTCGACGAAGGTCAGGGGGCGTTCGATGGCGCCCGTGGCCAGGATCGCTCGATCTGCGCGCAGGCGGATCAAGGCGGGGGCCGCAGGGTGATCACGCCGCTGCGCCAGAAGGAACAGCCCGTGGTCATAGGCGCCAAAGGCCGTGGTGGCGGGCAGGTAGCGCCCGCCCGCCGCGCGGAAGGCGCTGATCATGGCCGCGGCCCAGTCGGCCGGGCTTTGCCCCTCGAGGTGCTCCGCCCGGTCGATTAGACTGCCGCCGGGGGTGTCGCGGTCATCGACCAACACCACGTCCAGCCCGGCCCTGGCTGCAGCCAGCGCCGCTTCCAACCCAGCGGGGCCCGCGCCGATAACCAGCAGTTCGGCGGTTTCATGCCTTTGCGGCGCTGCGGGGACGAAATCCTGCGTGCCGTCCATGCGGCCAAGACCCGCCATCTTGCGGATTGTCGGCTCGAACAGATGCCACGAGGGCCAAAGGAAGGTCTTGTAGTAGAAGGCGGCCGGGATGAAGCGGGCAAAGCGGTCCAGCACTGCAAGCGGGTCGCGCCGGGCAGTAAGTGCCGTATTGACGCTTTCGATCGCCATCCCCGCTGCCAGCGGTGTCGTCGTGGCGCGGCAGTTGGGCGTGCGGACACCGTTCAGCGTGACATCGAGGATTGCATTGGGTTCCTCGACCCATGCCCCCCACAGCCCGCGTGGGCGGTGATACTTGAAGCTGCGGTTCACGATGCGCATCTGGGCGCGGAGCAGGGCTGCGGCAATCGTGTCGCCTGGCCGACCGGTCAGGTCCATCCCGTCGAAGGTGAAGTTCATGCAGCACCCCCTTTGCGGAACGACTGCACGCCCAGCACCGCCATCGTCGTCGTGTCGCGCCGCATCAGGTAAAGCTGGCCGCAGGGCAGGTGTTGCCAAACCTCGGCCACCTCGCCCTTGATGTTCTTCACGTCATGCAGATAGGCGGCCCAGACCGGGGCCGAAACCTCGGCCGCGGGTTCCGGCCTTGTCTTGCCCATCTCGGTGACGAAAAGGAATTCGGGTTCGGGGCGCGGCCCGCAGAAGGGACAGGGAAAGCTTTGCATGGCGGTCCTAATGTGCGATGCCCGAGGCCGCGCCCTCGTCGATCAGCGCGCCGGTGGCAAAGCGGGAAATGTCGAAGGGACGGCTGACCGGGTGATGGTCGTCTTTCGCCAGAAGATGGGCCAGAAGGGCGCCGCCCGCCGGAATGGCCTTGAACCCGCCCGTGCCCCAGCCGCAAGAGATCATCACGTCCCCGACAGGTCCAATGATCGGCGAACTGTCCGGGGTCACATCGACCGCCCCTGCCCAGTGCCGCAGCATCCGGAGATGTGAAAGCGATGGCGCCATCTCCAGCAGCCCGGCGATCACCGCCTCCATCACCGGCGGGTTGCCGCGCTGGGTAAAGCCCGGCACCCTGTCCAAGGCGCCGCCAAAGACCATCTCGCCCTTGTCGGACTGGCTG
>CAIXBE010000069.1 GCA_903917595.1 uncultured Rhodobacterales bacterium | reverse complement strand
CTTCTTGACATCTCGCCGGTGGGCAGCCTGGGTGCCTTCTTCGACGACGAGGCAGGCCAGGTGCGAGCTGTCCTCTCGCAGATCCGCACCGCGCGGGCCAAGGACGCCAAGTGCGAGGTCTTCGTCACGCAGATCCTGCAACCACTGTTAAAGGAAGGTCAAAGCCTCTTGGTCTTCACCGAATACCGCGCAACGCAGGATTACCTGCGCGAAACCATCGAAAAGGCCATGCCGGGCGTAGTATGCACTACTATCAACGGCTCGCTTGGACTGGACGAAAAGACAGAGGCGGTGCGGGCCTTCAACGCCGGTGAAGCCCGGGTGATGATCTCGACCGAGGCCGGTGGGGAAGGTCTGAACCTGCAGGAGTCCTGCCATGTGATGGTGAACTACGACCTGCCGTGGAACCCGTCACGTCTGGTTCAGCGGATCGGTCGCCTCTATCGATATGGCCAGACCCGCAGGGTGCAGGTCTTGAACCTGCAATCCGAAGACGGCTTCGATTCGGCTGCGCTCGGCCTGATGCTGGACCGGGTCACGACCATCGCCAACGAGATGGCCGCAGTGGCCACTGATGGCAGGGATGCCCTAGCCGCTGATATCCTAGGCGAGATGTTGTCCAACATCGATATGGGCGAGATCTTGGAGCGGGCCCAGTCGATGAAGTTCGAACAGACCGAGGCAGAGATCGTCGAAGCCATCGCCAGGGCCCAAGCGGCCCGGCAGGCCGAGGTCGACATTCTGCAGTATGCAGCGGCTAGCCAGACGCAAGTCAACGGCGGCTTCGAGGGCCGCCACATGGTCAGCTTTGTCCGCGCTATGGCCCCCCATGCGGGCTATATAGTGCGTCAGCTTGTGCACGAAGGCAAGACGCTGGAGATCCAGCTTTTCGAGGAGTTGCAGCGCGCTTGGCCCGAGTTCGGGCGCCGCAGCGTCTTGCGCTTGACGGTTGACCACGTGCGGGCGCGGCGGGACGCCTCCTTGATTCTGATGGATTTCGAGAGCGCCTTCATCCGGCAGCTTGCCGACCTCGCGTCCGATCGCCTAGTTTTCGACGGACTTTACGGCGAGGCGTGTGGGGCCTGCGATGCGCTGCTTACAGTCCATCGCATCCGTTGGCAGGACCTGTCGGGGCAGCTCCTAGAGGAAGACCTCTTGCCCGTGTTGAGCCAGGGAGGGAGTGCGCGCGAGATGGATCGGAAGGAGTTCGCCGCCCTGCTGGCCGAACCATTGGAAAGCCTAGCCCTAGGTGCCACGGATCAGGATCGGCCAGTTGACGAAGCGAGGCTCGACCAACTCTTGGTGGCGCGGTCCCGCCCTGATGTTATGCCGGGTTCTGTGATGACGATGGCAGGGTTGCGGCTGAAGGCCTGCGAACAAGGAGATTCCGTTCAACGACTACCGCTATGAATCGGGTAGAAAAGATAGGGAAAACATGGCGCGCCTCTAGAATGGCTGCTCTTTCAAGAATTGTGCATGTGCCAAGTTATGGCTCTGTCGGGCCGCTTTCTGCCCTTTGCGTAAAAAGTTGACGAATCCGTTCCAAATGACCTCCCTCACGGCAATACCTCCACATCTCCGCGCCGATGGTCCTTCACCAAGTCCCGTAGCGCAGCCGGGTCGATCACCTCGACCTTGTCGCCCCACTGGTAGAGATGCCAGGCCATCTCGACCCAGCCGCTGGCGGTGAACGCGACGCGCAGCGCGCCGTCTGGCTCATCGGTCACCACCTGGTTGGGATGAAATTCGAACTCGCGTGCTGCGGCGGCCGCGCTGGGCGCAAAGCGCCAGATGACCGGTTGGTATTCCTGATCCGAGTGATAGGAGCCGAAGGACTGGGCAGCATAGACGTCGAGATTGAAGTCGGGGTCGCGGGCGAAGGATTGGCCGGTGATCTTAGCGCCAGTGATGCGGTCCAGCCGAAAGCGCCGGAATTCCCGTCCATTGCCGATGTCGCGGGCGATCAGATATTGCCGGATCCCCAGCAGCATGCCGTAAGGCTCAACCACACGGTCCAGCGCTACGTCATCACGCGCGCCCAGATAGGCAATGGTCAGAGAGAACGGCGCTTTGATCGCCACGGCAATCGCACCCAGTATATTGGGTGCGACCTGCACGCGCGGTCCCGGACGGCAGGCATAACCCTGCGCCTCCAGCATCGCCTCTGCGTCCACTTCGGCCCGCCGCGCATGCGAAGCAGGCATCGTGGCCAACAACCGGTCGCGTAGAGAGATCAGTGTTGCAACATCCTTGGCGGCACCTTCGCGTTCGGCGCGGCGGATACTCATGTCCAAGGCCGCCAACTCGCTGTCGCGGATCCCCACCATGCCGAGGACTCTGGCATCATTCAGCTTCCACCAACGCCGCCGGTCCTGGTCAGTTGAAAACTCGACGCTCGGAAACGCTTCTTCCAGGCCCCGGATCATGCGCTGGGCTGTGCGCAGGTTGACGCCAAACTCAGCGCTCACCTCAACCAGCGACACGCCTTTATGCCGAGCGGCGGCCATTTCGGCCAATCGCATCAAGTCGAAGGATTTCTCAAAGGCCATGGTGATTCTTTTTTCCTCCACGTCAGGTTCTTACGGGGAGTGTGGGGCAGGATCATCCTTGGAGCGAATCATTTGTATTAAAAGCAACCTTCAGATGCAGGCGCCTCCCCCGTAGCCCCCGCTGCTCTGGTGGATCTATCTGCCTGAGTTGCGGCAATTCAGTGCCCTATGAAAGTGAATTATACAATGAAGCTTCCCCAGCGCGAATTCTACACCCTGCACGAAGTAGCCGCCCGTTGGGGCTGTGCCCTGGCCGATATTTCCGGCTGGTCAACCGCTGGCGAACTGGACGTGATCACCGGGATTCCTCCCACCTTCTGCGGCACCACGAGAGTTTCGGGCACGGTTGTCATCTGCACCATGGACATCGTGCCGATGTTTCGCCGCTGTGGCACCGGCCCCAAAAACGCGCAGCTGCGTCGCCTGCGGACCGAAGAGACGGTCGACTGGCTCTTCGTCACCGAACCGCCGCAGGGAGTCGAGGTGTCGGTTGCGGATCTGCTGTTGCGCGGCAAACAGGTTCTGAAGTTTGAAGACACACATGATCTGCTGCGTCGGATTAGCGGTGGAACCGGGTCAACATCGCCCTACGATTGGGACAGCATGACCAAGGCGTTCCTGATCCGCATCCACGTGCGCGGTATCCCGACCTCCAAGGCCG
>CAIXBE010000068.1 GCA_903917595.1 uncultured Rhodobacterales bacterium | reverse complement strand
GGCCTGGCGCAAGCTGCCGCGTGGCCGGACCCGCGCTGTCGGGGTGACCGCAATCCTGATCGGCGGGTTCTTCCTGTTTCGTGCGGTCTATGACCCCAATGTCGTCGCAACCGAAGCGGTGAACCCCGAAAACGCCGGCAACATCGGCGGGCTTGGCCTGCCTTCGTTGGTTGCCTGGCCGGTCGGGGGTCTTCTGGCCGCTGCTGTTGCCTGGGCCATCGGCAAGATCGCGCTTGGCTTGCGGTCGGATTATCTGGCCATTGCCACGCTGGGCATCGCCGAGATTATCGTTGCGGTGATCAAGAATGAAGACTGGCTGGCGCGCGGCGTCAAGAACACCACCCAACTGCCCCGCCCCTGGCCGGTGCCATTGGAAGTGGACCTGCAAAAGGATCCGGGCTTCCTGGATTTCGTGGCCGGCTGGGGGCTGGACCCGATCACCACCTCGACCATCCTTGTCAAGCTTCTGTACATGGGCCTGTTCTGCATCGTGCTGGCCGTGATCATCTGGGCGTTTGAACGCGCGTTGAAAAGTCCGTGGGGCCGGATGATGCGTGCGATCCGCGACAACGAGGTGTCTGCCGCCGCGATGGGCAAGGACGTGACCCGCCGCCACCTGCAGGTCTTCATCCTTGGGTCCGCCGTCATCGGCTTTGCCGGGGCCATGGCCACGTCAGTTGAAGGCGCGCTGACACCTGGGGCCTACCAACCCTTGCGCTTTACCTTTCTGGTCTGGGTCATGGTGATCGTCGGTGGGTCGGGCAACAACTGGGGCACGGTTCTGGGCGGGCTGTTCATCGGCTGGCTGTACTTTGCCGTCGAATTCCTGGGACCGGACGCGATGAAGCTGATCACCTCTGGCATGCCCGAAGGCGTGCTGAAAGCGCACCTTGTCGGGTCTGCAGAACACATGCGGCTTTTGACGCTTGGGGTGATCCTCCTCCTCGTCCTGCGCTTCAGTCCACGCGGCCTGATCCCCGAGAAGTAACACCCGCGACAATATTTGTCGCAAACCCGCGTGAATGCGCCTTCAGCCTTGGCCAGATTGGCAACGGGCTAGGCTCTGGTTTTCCAGGGCATATAAGGAGTGTCACCCATGAAAACCCATGCGCGCGTGGTCGTGATCGGCGGCGGAGTTGTCGGCTGTTCGGTGCTTTATCACCTGACCAAGCTAGGCTGGTCCGATGTCATGCTGATCGAACGGTCGGAACTGACCTCTGGGTCGACCTGGCACGCAGCGGGCGGGTTTCACACCCTGAACGGCGACACCAACATGGCGGCGCTGCAGGGCTATACCATCCGGCTTTACAAGGAACTTGAGGCGATCACCGGCATGTCCTGCGGCTTGCACCATGTCGGCGGCATCACGCTTGCCGACAACAAGGAGCGTTTCGACCAGCTGAAAGCCGAACGTGCCAAGCATCGCTATATGGGTCTGGATACCGAAATCCTTGGGCCGGAGGAGATCAACAAATTCACCGACGGGATGGTCAACCTCGAAGGCATCGTCGGCGCGCTGTATGATCCGCTGGATGGTCACCTTGACCCCTCGGGCACCACGCATGCCTATGCCAAGGCGGCACGAATGGGCGGGGCGGAGATCGTTCTGCACAACCGGGTCCTTGAGACCAACCAGCGCGCCGATGGCGGCTGGGACGTGGTGACCGAAAAAGGCACCGTCACCTGCGAGCATCTGGTGAACGCCGGTGGCCTGTGGGCGCGGGAAATCGGGGCGATGGCGGGGATTTATCTGCCGCTGCTGCCGATGGCGCACCAATATCTGGTCACGGACGACATCCCTGAAATCATGGACATCCTGAAATCGGGTCGTGAGTTTCCGCATGTGATGGACCCCGGCGGCGAAAGCTATCTGCGCCAGGAAGGCCGGGGCCTGTGCATCGGGTTCTATGAAAAGCCCTGCGAGCCTTGGGCGCTGGACGGAACACCTTGGGGCTTTGGCCATGAACTTTTGAACGAACAATTCGACAAGATCGAAGATTCCGTCAACTTCGCCTACCGCCGCTTTCCGGTTCTTGAGCGCACCGGCGTCAAGCGGGTGATCCACGGGCCGTTTACCTTTGCCCCCGACGGCAACCCGCTGATCGGCCCGGTTCAGGGCCTGCGCAATTACTGGTCGGCCTGTGCGGTCATGGCCGGGTTCTCTCAGGGCGGCGGCATGGGGCTGGCCCTTGCCCAATGGATGATCCACGGCGAGGTTGAACGTGACCCGCGCGGCTTTGACGTCAGCCGTTTTGGCACCTGGACCACCCCAGGCTATACCGTCCCCAAAGTCATCGAAAACTATCAGATGCGCTTTTCGGTCGGCTACCCGAACGAGGAACGCCCGGCCGCCCGCCCGTTCCGAACCACGCCGATGTATGATACCAACACCGCCATGCGCGCGGTCTGGGGCCAGCAGTACGGGCTGGAGGTGGTGAACTATTACGCCCTGCCCGGCGAGCCGATCTATGAACAGCCGACCTTCAAACGCTCTAACGCCTGGGAGGCGACGCGTCAGGAAGTCATGGCGGTGCGGCAAGGTGTGGGCATCAACGAGCTGCAGAACTTTGGCAAATACACCGTCAAAGGCCCGAATGCCCGCGCCTGGCTGGACCGGATCATGGCCGGCAACATCCCGAAACCGGGACGGCTGTCGCTGACTCCGATGCTGGCCCATTCCGGCAAGATCATCGGCGACTTTACCGTGTCCTGCCTGTCGGAAACCGAGTTTCAGCTGACCGCCAGCTACGGCGCGCAGGGCTGGCATTACCGCTGGTTCGAACAGAACATGATGGACGGGGTGACGGTCGAGAACGTGTCGGACGCGCGGTCGGGGTTCCAGATCGCCGGTCCGAACGCCCGTGCGTTGCTGGCCAAGGTCACCCGCAGCGATGTGTCGGGCGAGGCGTTCAAATTCATGGACGTGCGCCGGATGACCGTGGGCATGGCCAACTGCATCGTGCAACGCGTCAGCTATACCGCTGATCTTGGCTATGAAATCTTCTGCGACCACATGTCGGTGCGCCACCTTTGGGACACCCTGACCGCCGCCGGGGCCGATCTTGGTATTCGCGCCTTCGGGATGCGGGCGATGATGTCGCTGCGCTTGGACAAGTGGTTCGGGTCCTGGAGCCGTGAGTTCAGCCCGGATTACACACCGGCGGAAACCGGCCTTGACCGGTTCATTCGCTGGAACAAGGAGGCCGACTGGATCGGCAAGGCGGCTGCCACCGCCGAAAAGGCCGCCGGGCCAAAGCGGCGGCTGGTCAGCTTTATTGTCGACGCCAATGAGGCCGATGTCGTGGCCTGGGAGCCGATTTGGCTGGACGGCGCGGTCGTCGGTTTCTGCACCTCGGGCGGCTACAGCCACTGGACCGGGCAATCGGTCGCGATGGGGTTCCTTCCCGCCGACAAGGTGCAGGACGGTCTGACCTGCGAGATCGAGATCCTTGGCGAACGCCGGTCCGCCCGGGTGCAACTGGCACCACTTTGGGACGGCGACGGTGCCCGGATGCGCGGCTAAAGGTGGTCTTTGGCGTCAGGCTCCACAGGCCTGACGCCGTTTCGCCATAGGCATCAAACATGGGTATGACCCCGACCGTCCACATCCTTGTGCTTGCCGCTGGATCATCTTCCCGGATGGGCGGTTCCGACAAACTTTTGATGCCCATCGGAAAAACGCCTTTGCTTCGCGCCGCGACGAGCGTTGCTCTGGCCACCGGCGCACCGGTCTTCGTGACCCTTCCGCCGGATCAGATCGCAAGGGAAGCGGTGATTGCTGATCTGCCGCTGCATATCGTCACGGTTGCGGATGCAAGTCTGGGATTGTCGCGCAGCATTTCGCGCGGGATGACCGCCGTCCTTGCCACCAATCCCGGAGCACAGGACGGCTTGATGATCCTGCCGGGTGACATGCCGGACTTTGACGCGGCTGCCCTGTCAGAAATGATCAGCCGATTTCGCGTCGAGCCTGACCTGATTGTTCGGGGCGGAACCGACACCGGTCAACCCGGCCATCCGGTCATCTTTCCCCGCGACCTTTGGTCGGACCTTGCCACCTTGACCGGCGACGAAGGTGGCCGAAGCGTCCTGCGACAAAATCAGGGCCGGGTCAGGTTGATCCCCCTGCCCGGCCTGATGTCTGTCCTTGACCTTGATACGCCAGCCGACTGGACCGCCTGGCGCAACCGGAATTC
>CAIXBE010000067.1 GCA_903917595.1 uncultured Rhodobacterales bacterium | reverse complement strand
TGAGCGCACAGGTCATCGGCCCCATGCTCTATGCCTACGAGAATGTGCCCACGACCTTGGATCGCAGCCAGATTGACATGGTTCTGGAGGCCACCAGCAAGGACCGTTCGCCAAGGGGATTGCGCGACCATGCGATTTTGCAGATGCTCGCCATCTACGGGCTGAGACAAGGCGAAATCTGCAATCTCCGGCTCGACGACATTGACTGGCGCGCGGATTCGCTGCGCATCCGTCATACCAAGACCAATGCCTGTTCCTGCATGCCGCTGCTGACGCCGGTCGGCGATGCGCTGCTCGATTATCTGCGCCTCGGGCGCCCACAGGTCGATTGCCGGGAAGTCTTCATCCGGTCGTGCGCACCTTATACCCGGATGAAGAACCTGTATGGCATGGTCGGCGGGCGCCTGGCGGCCGCGGGCGTCACCCCGGTCGGGAAACGGGGACCGCATGTCTTCCGCCACGCGCGGGCGGTTGAACTGCTGCGTGCATCAGTCCCGCAAAAGATCATCGGCGATGTGCTCGGGCATCGGTCGACCGAGTCCACGAATGCCTACCTCAAACTCGCCACCGAGGATCTTCGGGCCGTGGCGCTGGACGTGCCCGGATCGGCGGTGCTGTCATGAGCGCCTGGCACGAGCCCGATCGGACCGGTGTAGAGGATTTTCTGAAAGTGTCACAGTTCCGGCAGAGAAGCTGCGTCACCTATCGCACTATCCTTCGCAGCTTCGAAGACGTTGCCCGCCGGCACCCCACAGTTGACCGCCAGATGCTTGAGGCCTGGCTGGGTGAAATGACAACGCGCTGGAAATTACCAACGCTGTTGAACCAGGTTTGCATCGTTGACCGCTTCCTCGACCATCTGGTCGAGATGGAGTTGATCCCGAACAATCCCGTCGCCGATCTCCGCAGGCAGCACAACGTCAAACAGAACAAGCCGATTTGGCGGGCTCTTGCGTCCTCCAGTCCCGACGAGGCTCTCGCCGCGCTGCACCAGCCTGCGCCCTTTGGCAGCGTTCTGGGCGGCTTCATGCGCGACCATGTCGCGCTGATGCGAAACCGGGGATACCAGTACGAAGCGCAGGCTTACTGGTTGCTGCGGTTCGACCGGTTTCTGCAAGCGCATCCCGAATTGGCCGGAGAGCCGCTCGAGACGATGCTGAAGCATTGGGCGGCAACCAAGCCCACCCGTAATCACGCGGCGGAATGTCAGAAGCTGGGGCGCATCCTGACCAAGGCGCGACACCGCCTCGATCCGAACATCCAGCCGAAACGCTTCAATCCGCGACCGGAGCGGGAGGTGGCGCGGCTGCATCGACGCCCGCATATCTTCAGCTCGGCCGACATCCAGCATATGCTCGATGTCGCCCGCTGCTATCCGTCTCCGCATGCCCCGCTGCGGCCGCAGACTCTCTACACCATGATCCTTCTGGCCTATTGCGCCGGGCTGCGACGTAGTGAGCTTGCGTGGCTCGATCTGGGCGACGTCGACCTTCGATCCGGCACGATCACGGTGCGAGAAACGAAGTTCTACAAGACCAGGATCCTGCCGTTATCCGACAGCATCATGGTTGAACTGCGCGCCTATCTCGATGCGCGGCGGCGCGCTGGCGCGCCGCAGGACCCGCAGTCGGGGCTGTTCTGGCAGGACCACTTCAAGGGTCGTTACGCCCCGGTGGTGGTCACGACGATGATCACCAACGTCATGCGCCGCGCCGGGTTCAAACCGCCCTCCGGACGGAAGGGGCCACGAGTGCATGACCTGCGGCACTCGATGGTCGTGAACCGGATCCTCCAATGGTACCGAGCTGGCATCAACCCGCAGGGCAGGCTGCACTTCCTCTCGACCTATTTGGGCCACCGGGACATCAACTCCACGCTGGTCTACATCACCGTCACGCAGGACCTGCTGCAGGAAGCCAGTGAGCGGTTCCGCGTCGTCGGCGCCCCCTGCCTCAACGGGGAGGCGCTGTCATGAAAACAGGCAACCCGTTCCCCGCATTGTTGCTGGCGTTCTTCCAGGAGTGGTTGGCCGAGCAGCGCAGCGCCTCGATTCATACCATCAAATCCTATCGGGACACCTGGAGGCTGTTGCTCCGGTTCGTCGCAGAGCGAAAAGGTGGCGGTGTCGCACGGATCAGCCTGGCGGATATCTCCGCCGGCGAGGTGCGCGCGTTCCTCAGCCATGCGGAACATGGGCGCAAGGGCACGATCGGCACGCGCAACTGCCGGCTTGCCGCGATCCGCAGCTTCTTCAGCTTCGTAGCGGACAAAGACCCCGAATATGTCGCCCAATGCGCCGAGGTCCTCACGATCCCGCTCAAACGCAAACCTACCGCCGCACCCTGCTATCTTGAGCCAGGAGAGGTCGAGGCCATCCTCGCGCAGCCCGACCGTTCGACGGTCGAAGGATTGCGAGACCACGTGCTGCTGTCGCTTCTCTATAATAGTGGCGCGCGCATCCAGGAGGCACTCGATCTCTGCCCCGGGGCAATCCGGTTCGAAGCACCGTATTGCGTGCGTCTTTACGGAAAGGGTCGAAAGGAACGCATCTGCCCGCTCTGGCCGGAAACCATAGCGTTGCTGAAAAAGCTGTTGGAGCGGCAGCCGCGCGCGTCGGATGAACGCATCTTCGTCAATCGATACGGCGCACCACTGGGGGCGTCGGGCGTGCGATTCAAGCTGGCGGCCTACGTCGCGGCGGCGGCGAAAACGACGCCCACACTTCGTTCGAAGCATGTGACGCCGCACAGCTTCCGGCATGCGACGGCCGTCCACCTCGTCGCGGCGGGCGTCGACATCACCGTAATCCGCAGCTGGTTGGGGCATGTCAGCCTCGACACGACCAACCACTACGCCCAGGCCAATCTCGAAACCAAGCGAAAGGCGCTGGAGCAGGTGGGCGTTCCAGCAGCGGGAAATCAACCCGCACGCTGGAAACGTGACGCAAGCCTGCTCGCCTGGCTCGATACCCTCTGACCCCAACCGAAGGAAAAATAATGTGAAGGACGTGACCCTGAAAGCCCCGAATAATAGCGACGGTGTCGCGTTCCTTCGCATTATCGCGTCCTCGCGATTAGCCATCATCCACAACAACCTCGCCGCTGCGATGGAGGCTGCCAGTATCACAGGCGACAGCGGCGGCACCCTCAACCGGCAGGCCAAGTCCGCCGCGCGCTCGGCCTTCGAGTCCGCGAAGCAGCGCTTCTTCGGCCATCTTCTGACTTCAATGAAGACCCCCACGCTGATCACGAGCATCGAGACCGATCTGGTTGCAGGGCATTCTGCCGTCATCCAGATCGTCTCGACCGGCGAGGCGCTGATGGAGCGCCGGCTGTCGGAGGTCCCGACCGAGGAGTGGAACGACATCCGCGTCGACATCACCCCGCGGGAGTACGTCCTGGATTACCTCGCCCATTCCTTTCCGGTGCAACTCTACGAGCCCTTCACCGACAGTGAGGGCAAACTGTCGTCACGACCCGTGATGCGCGATGGGCAGCCCGTCGAGTGTCGGGAGGCTGCCCGCCGCCGCGACGCTCTGATCGAAAAGCTGGCCGGCCTGCCGCCCGTGCCGGGGGCGCTCGACCAGATCGTCCAGCGTTTCGGCACCGATCTGGTGGCGGAAGTGACAGGCCGCTCGCGCCGCATTGTGCGCAAGGGCGAAGGGCATGCCGCGCGGCTTGTCGTGGAAAGCCGGGCAGGATCTGCCAACCTCGCGGAAACCGCCGCCTTCATGGACGACCAGAAGCGCATCCTGATCTTCTCCGATGCCGGCGGCACGGGGCGCAGCTATCACGCTGATCTTGGGGCCAAGAACCAGCGTCTTCGGGTCCACTACCTCCTCGAACCCGGCTGGAAGGCCGATGCCGCCATCCAGGGTCTCGGCCGCACCAACCGCACCAATCAGGCGCAACCGCCGCTCTTCCGACCGGTGGCCACCGATGTGAAGGCGGAGAAACGGTTCCTCTCGACCATCGCGCGCCGCCTCGACACATTGGGCGCGATCACGCGGGGTCAGCGCCAGACCGGCGGGCAGGGGCTTTTCCGGCCCGAGGATAACCTTGAGTCGCCTTACGCCCGTGATGCTTTGCGCCAGCTATACCGTCGCATCTATCGCGGCGATGTCGCGGGCTGTTCGCTCGGGGCCTTCGAGGATGCCACCGGCCTTAGCCTGACCGATGACAACGGGCTGAAGGACGAGTTGCCGCCGATCACAACCTTCCTCAATCGCCTGCTGGCGCTGACGATCGACATGCAGGCCGTGCTTTTCTCGGCTTTCGAGGAACTTCTCGACCAACGCATCGAGGGGGCAATCGCAGCCGGGGTCTATGATCTCGGGCTCGAGACGCTGCGCGCCGAGAGCTTCCGCGTCACCGATGCGAGGGTGATCTACACCCATCCCGGCTCCGGCGCCGAAACCCAGCTCCTGACCATCGCAGAAAAGCGCCGCAACACGCCGACCTCGCTGGCCAATGCGCTGGACTGGCTTGATGACCCGAAGGCACGGCTCCTGGTCAACAGCCGCTCGGGTCGCGCGGCGGTGCAGGTGCCCGCGACCAGCCTAATGCTGGATGATGGCACGATCGAGCCCCGCTTGCGGTTGATCCGCCCCACCGAGGCAAGCACCGTGCCTGCAAAGCTGATGGACGACACGCATTGGCTCGAGGCCGACCGCGCGGCCTTCATCGCCGCCTGGACCGCGGAACTGGCCGAGGTGCCGGAGTTCACGGAAACCACGCTGCATATCGTAGCGGGGCTCTTGCTGCCGATCTGGAAGCAACTTCCCCAGGACGAAACCCGCGTCTACCGGCTGCAAACCGACGATGGCCAGCGCATCATCGGCCGCCGCGTTTCGCCGTCTTGGGTCGCGACGACGCTGGCGGGTGATGCGCCGCAACTGTCCGCGGCGGAGGTCCATGCCCTTGTTCTCAAGGGCAAGACCGTGGTGCGCCTGGCCGAGGGGATGGAGTTGCACCGCTCGCGCGTCATGGGGGTTAACCGGATCGAATTGTCAGGGTTCACGGAAGCAGCCAAGGACCGGCTCAAGGCCGACGGCTTCTTTTCCGAGATCATCAGCTGGAAGCTGCGCCTCTTCTGTCCGACGGATTCCGGCGGTGTGAAAGTGCTCGATCACCTGCTTGCACGCTTCCCCATCCAGGGTCTACATGCACGCAAAGGTTGTTAATCGTGTGTGCCATGTCATTGGAAACAGAAGATCTGTTGCGAGACCTCTCGCAAAACGCTGAAAGCGTCTGCCGCCATTATCTTCCCGCCGGGAGGCGGGAAGGCTCCTACTGGATGGTCGGCGATCTGCAAAACAATCCGGGCCGCTCGCTGTTCGTCAGGCTGACCGGTCCCACCTCGGGGCCGGGAGCTCGGGGCAAATGGACCGATTCAGCCACGTCGGAATTCGGCGATCTCCTCGACATCATCCGCGAACGCACGGGGATCACCCGCTTTCCCGATCTTCTGGCCGAAGCACGGATGCATCTTGGACGTCCGCAGCGGGTTCTCCCGGATGCCAATTCCCAGTGCAGCCGAAAACCCCCTTCCGGAACGCCAGAAGCTGCATCGCGCTTGTTTGCGGCCTCGGTATCTTTGACAGGCTCTCTGGCAGAAACGTACCTGCGATCCCGGGGCATCACCCAAACGGTGCCGAGCGGAACCCTGCGCTTCCATCCGAAGTGCTGGCATCGGGATGAGGGCCAGACCAAGCCTGTCCCCAGACCGGCATTGATCGCGGCAGTCACCGATGGGGCAGGGGCCTTGCAGGGCGTGCATCGTACTTGGTTGGCACCTGACGGACAGGACAAGGCGGCTGTCGACACACCGCGTCGGGCTATGGGTCACCTCCTCGGCAATGCCGTCAGGATCGCTCCTGCAGATCAAACCCTCGTGCTGGGGGAAGGCATCGAGACCATGCTCTCCGTTCGCGAGGCGGCGCCTTCTTTGCCCGTCTGGGCGGCGCTCTCGTCGGGTCACCTCGGGGCCGTCCTGTTGCCGGTGGGGTTACAGCGCCTCTACATCGCCATCGACCGCGATCCGGCGGGGCAGCGCGCGGCGGAAAGGTTGACCGCCAGAGCAACCGAGGCCGGGATTGCCGTACGGGTGCTCGAGCCGCGTCTCGGGGATTTCAACGACGATCTCCGAGCCCACGGCGCTGAGGCGCTCCGCCAGCATCTGGCACAGCAGATCGACCTCGAGGATCAGCATCGGCTGACGATCTGAACTCTCGAAGCGCAAAGGCAGTCAGGAAGCGGGGCAGGGGGTCAAGCATCGCTTGAGGAACCGGGTCGCGTCTTTCTCCCCTTCCCGGCTGTCAAACCCGCGCAGGCACCCGCACGTCCTTCAAGAGATGGGCAGGCGGCCGTCAAAGGGGCCGCCCCTTCAAGGACGGGGGGCAACTGATTTCCGCCGGCGGGGCTCGCCCCGCCTTTGCATCGCGAAGCAAATCAGCCGCCCCCCGTCCTCCTCCACATGCGTTCCGGCCCCGAAGGCGGGGTGAAGGGGCGTCCCCAGTGACAGCTTTCGCAGCCCATGAAGGCCGCGCGGGATGTCGCGCGGGCCCGAGCAGCCGGAGGCAAAAGACCATGACGACCCAATTCCAGAGCGAGGATTTCGACCGCAGCCCCGCCCTTTCCCAGACCGCCTGGGCGCTTCAGGAGCTTCAGCTCTACGGCACCCGTGCCTTCCAGGACGAGGCGGATCTGCGCCCAATGCCGGAGCCCGAGCGCCTCATCGACGCAGTCAGCGATATCTTCGATGCCCTCGTCGCAACCCTTGGCGACACCCGCATGGAACCCGACCTCGAAGAATTGCTCTGGGGCCAGGTCAACCTCTTCCACCGCGCCGCCGCCCGCACCGAGCGCCTGCTCGACGACAATGAAGTGGCGCAGCACCGCCTGCAGCGGGAACAAGACGGCTCCGAGGTGAAATCGACCGAACTTGAGCGCCTGACGACCGAAGGCACCAGCCTTGTCGAACGGCGGCATTGTCTCGAGGCCTTCCGCGATCGCAGCGCCGAGGCGTTCGAGCTGCACACCGGCTCAACCTGGCGGCCCCGCTCTGGCTCGATGGTGAACCACCGCCACCTGACGGCGGCCCTGATCGACAGCCGCGATTTCCTGGCCGCCAAGCGCCGCTCGGAAACCGAAGTGATGCTGCCCCAAGGCACCAAGATCGCCCTCACCGGTGGGACCGACTTCAACGATCACCGCCTGATCTGGGGCAAGCTGGATCAGGTCCAGACCAAATATCCCGACATGATCCTTCTGCATGGTGGCAGCCCTAAGGGTGCCGAACTCATCGCCGCCAAATGGGCTGAAGCCCGCAAGGTCACACAGGTTGCCTTCAAGCCTGATTGGACCAAACATGCCAAGGCTGCACCCTTCAAGCGCAACGACGCCATGCTGGACGTGCTGCCCGTGGGCGTTCTCGTCTTCCCGGGCAATGGCATTCAGGAAAACCTCGCCGACAAGGCCAAGAAGCTGGGCATCCCGGTCCTGAAGTTCGAGAAGGGGGCGTAAGCCCCCTATCACTCTTCTGCCGAATTGGTTCCGACCATTCTGCTTGCTCTTGACGCAGCTGAACGCATCGGCCATTTTGTTGGTGGCCTTCAGCACAGGCCTGTGTGTCCGCCATGCAAAGCCAAGCAGTGCTTTATCCATGTCACCCCGTTCCCTTTCGAACGGGTCTGATTAGTAGCGGGCACCTAGTCGGATCCGGGAATTGGAATGGATCATGACTGCTCACGACTACCTTAAAGACCTGAAACGCATCGCGAAGGATTGTGCACGCGCAAGTGGTGCGGAACTTCATGAAGTGCAAAAGAGGGCCGCCCAAGCCATCGGTTTTGCCCATTGGCATGCGCTCGCCAGCAAAGCGAAGATTGGCTGGCAACCGACAGCTGACGACATCGCCAGGGTTCAAGAAATCTTGCGTGGTGAAGAAAGCTACCCTGACGAGGGGTTGATCGGCCAGCACCCCTATAAGCTTGACGATGTCCTGCGTGACACGAGGATGAAGGGGCGCGGCTGGTG
>CAIXBE010000066.1 GCA_903917595.1 uncultured Rhodobacterales bacterium | reverse complement strand
TGCTGCATTGTCCAGCAGCGACTTGGACCAGGCACTGGCGCTGTTGTGGACATCCACCGCCACCGCCGCTGCCTGCATCGGCGAAAAGCCATAGTGGTCGTCCTGCGGATGGAAAGTCCGCAAGTGGCAGATCGGGCTGACAATCCCGGACACGTCATAGCGGTGCGTCCGCCCGCTGACCGTATAGTCATAGGCGACAGGCCAGCCATCCGCCCCCGGCACCAGGTTCATCCGATCCGACCGCAGCACATGCAACTCACCCGGCAAGGTGCTGGCACCCGGAACCGCCTCGACATAGGCGTTGCCTGCCAGCAAAAGGTGACCATAGACCGCCTCCAGAAACTCTGCCCGCCCCTGCGCGCCGTTCGGGCGGCCCGTCAGCTCCAACACCGGATGCACCTCATAGCGCCGCTCGGCGTCCTGACAGACCAAGGGCAGCGCCGCCGCTGCTTCGGCGATCAGCCGGACGGCGCGAAACCCGACCGGATTGCCCTGAAACCCCGTCCGGGTCAGGCTGGCCACATCTCGCGGGCTCCAGGCGGCCCGACCCGAGTTGCCCCAGGCGATCACCCGCCCCACCGCACTGGCCTTGCGCTCGGGCACCACCGACAGTGGCGCCTTTCGCAGAAAATCGAACACCATCTCGCGCTCCTTCATGCCTTGGGCAATGCTTACCCGCGTCCAGTCAAACCGGCTGGAACTCGCGCCCCTCAAGGGCATTTTCTGTCTCGATATATCCCCGCCGGAGGCTTCCGAACCCTAAAGGGTGCGCACGCTGGGTCGGCCTCCGTGCAACGGCGTGATCATCAGATCAGTCAGCGCCCAGACCAGCGCGTCCAGCCGGTCGGGCGATCCTGTGCCCTTCCAGCCCTGCGCCGTCATCCGGCACATCTGGTCTTCCAGCGCCTGCAGCCCCCGGACATGCGCCACCCGGCCCTGCTCGTACAAGGCCGCGACCGGCTCGGCCCGCAGCATCTTGGACCGCGTCGCATGCACGCCCCGGTAGGGCACCAAGGGGTCGACCATCCGCACCATCTGCTCCACCAGATCACCACCCTGGTTGACCTCGGCCACCAGCCGGTCCGCGCCGTGCCGCTCCATCGCCGCCAGAGCCGCCCTTGCCCAGCCTTCCGGCGAGGCTCCCTTGACCGAGGCATCCTCCAGCACCACCGCGCGCCAGTCCTTGGGGTCGCCGCGCGTATCCGCACCAACCACCACGATCCCGCATGCGTCGCTTTTCTTGGTCGCCGTCACCGGCGGATCGACCGCCACCACGACCCGGCTAAGCGATGGCGCAACCGTCAGACGCGCCGCGTCCAGCATGACAGCAGTCCACAGCGCGCCCTCTTCTTCCTCGACCAGCACGCCTTCCAATTCCTGCCGCCCCAGCCCGGTGCCGCCGTAACGGGACTGCACCTCGGTCAGGAAGCTTTCGGCCAGATACGCCCGGTTTGCCTCGGTCGGGGCATGGGTGATCACCGTTGACGGGTTCTTCAGGATCGCTTTCAGCACCCCCACATTGCGCGGCGTCGTCGTCACCACCGCGCGCGGGTTCTTGCCCAGACGCAGGGCAAACTGCAGCTGATCCCAGGCGTCCGCGCCCTTTTTCCACTTGCCCAACTCATCCGCCCAGGCCGCATCGAACTGCGGCCCCCGCATCGCTTCTGGGTCATAGGCCGACAGCACCTGCGCCACGGCACCGTTCGGCCAGTGCAACTGCGCCCGGGTCGCATGCCAGACCGGCCTGCGGTCGGGGGGCGAACAAGCGATGATCCCGCTTTCGCCCAGCACCATCACTTCGCGCACCTGATCAATCGTTTCGCCCGGCAGGGCCACTCGCTTTGACCGCCCCGGATCGCCGGGCCCTGCCCCCTCGACCTGCGCCCGGACCCATTCCGCCCCGGCCCGGGTCTTGCCCGCCCCGCGCCCGCCCATGATCACCCAGGTCTTCCAGTCGCCGCGCGGGGCAAGCTGATGCGGCAGAGCCCAGAACTCGAACAGCCAGGGCAGCGCCAACAGCGCATTCTGGGTCAAGCCGCCCAGAAACTCATCCACCTCCTCCGGCGTCGCGGAGGCAAGCCAAGCGGCGCCCGATTTCAAGTCGGGCACCGTCGAAGTCAAGGTCGCCGCCGGCACCGACCTGTCCGGCAATCTGCTTGCGGAGTTTGTCAACTTTGTTCCTTTCATCCAGCACATGCAGCGCCGTCGCGCGAAGATCGCGGATCGCCGCCTGTGCTGCCTTGACCTCGTTGAACTCTCCCGACCGCAAGGCCGTGATCGTCCGGTAAAGCTCGACCGCCGCGTCCCGGTAAAGGTTCTCTGCAACCTCCAGAACGGCATCCGGTCCTTCTGACCCCTCGGGTAGTCTGTCCATCATCGCCTGCGGCCCACCCCTCATGCTGCCCCCGCACGAGAGAAATGGAAAAGCGGCCAGCGGGGTTGCCCCCGGGCCGCTTCGACACTTCTTCTAGCATGCCTGAAGTCCTACCTTGGACCGCGCGGCAAGTCAAGCTGAAAGTTCATTTCGATCAACGGGTTACAGAACGCATCGTTAACCGTTTGTTAAGACGTCACTCCCCCTGGACCCCGGTTTCACCCTCGGTTCCCTGCGCCGCTTCGATCGCGCGCCAGCGGGCGACATTTTCGTTGTGCTCTTCCAAGGTCACGGCAAAGGCATGCCCTCCGGTGCCGTCCGCGACGAAGAAGACATAGTCGGTCGTGTCGGGATTCATCGCCGCCTTGATCGCCTCGGCCCCCGGATTGGCAATCGGGGTCGGCGGCAGGCCGTCGATGACATAGGTGTTCCACGGCGTCTCTCGCCGCAACTCGCTTTGCCGCAAGCCCCGGCCCAGAACCGCCTCGCCTTTGGTGATGCCATAGATCACCGTCGGGTCAGTCTGCAGCCGCATCCCCTGCGCCAGCCGGTTGATGAACACGCTGGCAACCTTGGCCCGTTCCTCCGCGATGCCGGTTTCCTTTTCCACGATGGACGCCATGATCAGCGCCTCCTCTGGCGTGTCATAGGGCAGCCCCTCGGCACGCCCCGCCCAGGCTTCGGCCAGAACCGCTGCCTGCCGCGTGGTCATTTCCAGAATCAACGCGCTGCGTTCGGTGCCGGGTCGTGCCTCGTAACTACCGGGCGAAAGCACGCCTTCGGCTGGAACAGCCTCGACTTCCCCAGCCAGAAAGTCCGCCTTTTTCAGAGAATCCACGATCTGCCAACTGGTCACGCCTTCGGCGACGGTAATCTGGAACGCCAGCGCCGGGTCATCGACCGCCGCCAGATACTCCGGTGGCAGCGGGTCCGCGCCGACGTCAAACCGCACCACTTCGACGAAAGTGTCGGTCGCAAGGTCACGCTCGCTCAGGATCGTATCGCTTTTCGCCACCCCGATCCGGAAGTTCAGCTGCATCCCGCAGGTCGACTTGCCCGCATCGGTGATCGCCGCCAGCACCTCTTCCATCGAGGCCCCGGCGGGCAGCATGTAACTGCCGAACTTCAGGTCACCCGCCCGCTTGGCATATTCCGCCCCGATCCGGAAAATCCGCGCATCGGTGATCGCGCCCCGCTCCTCCAGATTGCGGCTGACCCCGCTTAGTGACGCGCCCTGTTCGACCTGCAGACAGATCGGCCCGGCCAGCGGCCCCGGCTTCACAAACTCGTTGCGCCCCCAGGCGACCGCCGCCGCAAGGGCGATCAGCGCCACAATGATCAGCGTCAGCCCGTTCGACGCGAAGGACCGCCACATGCCTAGCGCACCTTGCCGAGGACCAGGCTGGCATTGGTGCCGCCAAAACCAAAGCTGTTCGACAGCGCCACGTCGATCTTGCGCTTGACCGCCTTGTTCGCCGCCAGGTCCAGCTTTGGCGTCACCGCCGGGTTGTCCAGGTTGATCGTCGGCGGGGCGAT
>CAIXBE010000065.1 GCA_903917595.1 uncultured Rhodobacterales bacterium | reverse complement strand
TCGGGAGTTTTTTGGTTTTGGAGGGAGGCATTAACTTCTCTTTCAAACACTGACCGGTGTATGACTCTTCCACCTTTGCGATATCTTCGGGTGTTCCTTCGGCGAGGAGTCTGCCGCCTGCTGCGCCTCCTTCAGGACCGAGGTCGATCACCCAATCGGCAGCCTTCACCAGGTCGAGGTTATGTTCGATAACAATGACACTATTACCTGCATCCACCAAACGCTGGAGAACGAGTAACAGGCGGCCAGTGTCGGCAGGGTGGAGTCCTGTTGTCGGTTCATCAAGCAAGTAGAGGGTGCGCCCAGTGGCGCGGCGTCCAAGTTCCTTTGCAAGTTTGACGCGTTGGGCTTCGCCGCCTGAGAGTGTGGTGGCTGGTTGACCGAGTTGCAGGTAACCCAGGCCGACATCTGACATGACTTTCAGTCGGGATTGAGCGGCGGGGATATCGGCAAACAAAGTCAACGCTTCCTCCACGGTCATATTCAGTACCTGCGAAATATCGTAGCCGCGATACTTGACGGCGAGAGTCTCCTTCTTGAAGCGCCGTCCACGACAGGCGGGACAACGCACTTCGACATCGGGTAGGAAGTGCATTTTGACAGACAGTGTACCCGCACCTTCGCAGCGCTCGCAACGGCCGCCTGGCACATTGAACGAAAAATGGCGAGCAGTCACTTTGTTCTTTTTGGCTTCTGGTGTGGCTGCAAAAGCCTCGCGTATGGGTGTGAATGTATCGGAGTATGTGGCGGCGTTCGAGCGCGGGATGCGCCCGATGTGAGCCTGATCAATGGTGATCACCTTATCAATATGTTCCCAGCCTGTGATGGAATCGTATTCGCCTGGGATTTCATTTTTATCGTTTAGTTGTTGACGCGCGGCGAGGTCAAGGATGTCGAAAATCAACGAGGACTTGCCCGAGCCAGAAACGCCTGTCACCGTAACAAACAAGCCGAGGGGAATCCGCACAGTTAGGTTTTTCAAATTAAACTGGCGTGCTCCGTGAATCGTCAGCGCTTTGTGATTGGGGGAGCGCCGATGTTCTGGAATTGGCACGGTTGTTGTCTCTGCGATGAATGCACCTGTCAGCGAGCCTTTCGTTTTGGATACTTCATCCGGAGTACCTGCGGCGACAATCTGCCCGCCATGCTTGCCTGCGCCAGGTCCCACGTCAATCAGGTAATCGGAAGCTTTGATAAGGTCGAGATCGTGTTCCACTACCAGAACGGTGTTTCCCAAATCGCGCAAGCGACGCAGGACGTTGATGAGGCGATGCGTGTCGCGAGAGTGCAGACCAATCGTAGGCTCGTCAAGGACGTAAAGCACCCCTGTCAAGCCAGACCCGAGCAAGGCTGCCAGCCTTAGCCGTTGGGATTCGCCTGCAGAGAGAGTTGGGGAGGAACGTTCGAGAGACAGGTAGCCAACACCCACTTCCAGCAACCGCCCGACGCGCTCGAACAGGTCATCCAAAATCGACTGGGCGATGCGCATTTCTTCCGAGGTGAAATGTGGCGGCAGGGATTTGATCCACGCGTCGAGGTCGTTGAGCGGCAGGTGCGAAATCTTGATAATGGTTTCGCCCGCTACGGTGACGGCGCGGCTTTCTGTTCGCAGGCGCGTGCCTTCGCAGTCGGAGCAGGGTTGTGCCGTGAAGAGGTGCTCCAGCTTTTCGAGATAGGCGGCGTTGGTGGCGTGCTCGTTGTAGCGGCGGTGAAGGTTGGTGACCACGCCCTCGAAGCGCCCCTGCGCGTTGGTGGCGGGCGGCTTGACATCGGGGTAGTGGCGGCGGAATTGCTGGCTATCAGTGCCGTACAGAAAGAGGTCGTGCTGGACGGGGGTGAAATCCTTGACGGGTTTGGATGTATCGAACTCGAAGCCAAAATACTTGCCTGCGTTCTTCATGATCTGGCTGTAGTGATTGCCGTGAAATTCGATCCAGCCGTCGACGGGGAGTTCGGGGATGCTCTTGCTCTCGTCCACGAGGCGACTGACGATGGCTTGCCGTACAACTCCCAATCCTGTGCAGGTAGGGCAGGCTCCTACGGGTTTGTTAAAAGAGAAGTTTGCCATTCCCATCTCAGGTACAGCTGCGCCGCAATGCGGGCAGGGATAAGTCCCGTCGGGACTTTCGTCTGATTCGTCCTGCCAATTTTCATCGGAGGATTCGTAGGTGGGAGGCGGGACATCTTTTCCACAATTGGGGCAGGGGCGA
>CAIXBE010000064.1 GCA_903917595.1 uncultured Rhodobacterales bacterium | reverse complement strand
CGTCGCAGGCGGCGCGGACCGGATCGAGTTGTGCGCCGCGCTGGCCTTGGGCGGTCTGACGCCATCAGCCGGGCTGATCGCCATGGCCGCAGGTTGCCCGGTGACGGTCATGGTGATGATCCGGCCAAGGGCCGGGGATTTCGTCTGGACCGAAGCTGAAGTCGGCATGATGGAGGCCGAAATCGCGGCAGCACTCGCCGCGGGGCTTGCCGGGGTGGTGCTGGGCGCGTCGCTTGCCGATGGACGGCTGGATGTGGCGATCCTGCGACGCTTGGTGGCGGCGGCGGTAGGGATGGACCTGACTCTGCACCGGGCCTTCGACCTTGCGCCCGACATGGGTGCTGCGCTGGAGCAGGCCGTTGGTCTGGGGTTCCGGCGCGTCCTGACCTCGGGTGGCGAAAAGACCGCTGAAGCCGGGGCGGTACGAATCGCGGCGCTGGTCACACAGGCCGCTGGGCGGATTTCGATCATGCCGGGGTCGGGGGTTAACCCCGCCAACGCGCGGATGCTGAAGGGGCTTGGCATTGCCGAGCTTCACGCGTCCTGTTCGTCTCAGTATCAGACAACCGGCAAGCTGGTCGACCTGGGGTTCGGGTCATCGGTGGTTCGTCAAACCTCGGCAGATGCAGTAAGGGCGCTGCGACGAGCCATTGCCTGAAGATAAGGATAGGGCTTGGAAATCAATTTCGCCTATGACCGGCCAGAGGAAGGTCCGGGTTTGGCGCCTCACACGGCTGGCTGGCTTCTGGCCCAGAACAAGGGTGCTGTGCTTTATGACCCATCCGAGCGGGGGATGGTCCGGCTCCCGAACCGCACGCATGCCAAGTCGGCCTGCCGCTGCCCGGCGGTAATCCAGCTGGAAAGCCGGTGTTTCATGGTGAAATGCCCGTTCGACCTGCATATCGGCTTTCAGCGCGACGACAAGGGCAAGGCGGTGCTGGTCAACCGAGCAGGCTCTGCAAGTCCGATCCGGTCAAGCAAGCTTGGGCGAAGCGCTGACGCTGATGAACGAGACCGAGCGGATGGTAGAATTGCAGGACTATCTGGAATGCCTGACCGAGATGGTGAATTACGTCAACCAGACCTTTTCGCTGTTCTGGGCAACCGAGGCGATCCGGTCAAAGAGGCTTTCGGTGCCAACGATGCGCGAATGATGTGCGCTTTGCCCGCGCCAGAGCGCTTCGCGCCCTCGGGACCTCCCGCAGAGTATTTCTTCCAAGTGGAAGCGAAGTTTAATCAAACTGAGGGGGACTAAATGCGTAGCATCATCGAGACGTATGAACTGGCGACGAGCAATGTTCATCAGGTTCTGGCGGTTGAAGGGCGGATCGAGGCTCCAAACTGGGCGTCTTCGGGGGACTGGCTTTTGGTAAATGGCGACGGGCGGATCTACCGGGTGCTGCTGGACACGCCTGTGTTGCAGTTGATCGACACCGGACCTGCGGTTCGCTGCAACAATGACCACGGGCTGACCCCCGATGGGACGGGGTTGATCCTGTCGTCGCATCATGAGGGCGTAGGCTCGCAAATCTATGTGATGCCGGTTTCGGGCGGCGATTTGCGCAAGGTTTCGCCAGAGGCGCCAAGCTGGTGGCATGGGATATCACCGGACGGACGGACGCTGACCTATGTCGCAGCGCGGATGGGGCGGCGGGTGATTGACGTCTACACTCAGCCAGTGGACGGCGGCGTAGAGGTGCGGCTGACATTTGGCGAAGGGCATTGCGACGGGCCGGATTACAGTCCGGACGGGACCCGCATTTATTACAACTGCGACCGGACCGGGCATGCGCAGATCTGGGTTATGGCGGCGGATGGGTCCGGGCAGCGGCAACTTTTCGCGGATGATCAGGTCAACTGGTTCCCGCATCCGTCGCCAGACGGGCAGCATCTGCTGTATCTGGCTTATCCCCCCGGCACAGAAGGCCACCCGGCTGATTTGCCGGTGGCGCTGGTTCTGGCAGACCCTGACGGCGCCAACCGTCGCCGCGTGCGGGAGTTTACTGGCGGGCAAGGCACGATCAACGTGCCGTGCTGGGCCCCCGACAGCAGCGCCTTCGCCTATGTCCGCTATGAGCCCTAAACGGGTCTGATACTGGTCAGCCGGCTGGCCGGCCTTGGTTCCGCAATAGGCGCAGGGGCCATCGCCGCAATGATCGGCTGCAAGTGGCGCGGGTCGCCCCAGACCGAGATATGGATCTCGGGAGGAAGGCCATTCGCCAGATGTTCGGGCACCAAGGCCACGATCCGCACCCGCAGATCATCACCATGGGCAAGCGACGGAGCGACGATATCCTCGGCAATCGGGCCAAGGTGACCAAGCAGGCGCGGACTGCGGCGGGGAACGACCCACAGGATCGGCTGTTTCGCCTGGGCAAAGACCCCGATCCTGCCATCCGCAAGTCGATCAAACCATGCGGCATCGCCGATCACCAGACCAGACCTTGCGACATGGACCAGCAGGCCTTCGACCGGGGCCTTGTGGATCAGGGGAAGTTTCGGGTCACTCATCCAGCATCCTTTTGCAGGCAAGGCTGGACCATGGGGCTTGGCCGGGCCCCGGGGCAAGCTGAGGTTGCGCTCTTGCAATCCGCCCGGGAAAAGCCGCCGAAATCGCAGTCGGGTATCGGCGGCAAATGGCCCATCGCGGCGCGTTGGCGGGACTTTGCCAGCTGCTGAATCTCACGATCTGGGCATTGCAAAACGCTGTCCGCGATCCCAGATTCGGGGCAAGGCCTTGTGCGGTATGCCGAAGAACCGGGTATCGCGACCGGGGCGCTTGATCATGGGAGAATGCCGATGAATTTGGAGAAATTCACGGAACGGTCGCGCGGTTTTTTGCAAGCCGCCCAGACTATTGCGATGCGGGAAAGCCACCAGCGCGTGCTGCCCGACCACCTCTTGAAGGCTTTGATGGATGATGACCAGGGTCTGGCTGCGAACCTGATCCGCAAGGCGGGCGGGTCACCCGAGCAAGTCAATCTGGCCGTCAATGCCTCGCTTGCCAAGCTGCCAAAGGTTTCGGGCGGGGACGGACAGACCTATATCGACCCGTCGTTGGTGCGCGTGCTGGATGAGGCGGAATCCGTGGCCAAGAAGGCTGGCGACAGTTTCGTTCCGGTCGAACGGCTGTTGACCGCGATGGCGCTGGTCAACACGCGGGCCAAGGATGCGCTGACAGCCGGGGCAGTGACTGCCCAAGGGTTGAACGGTGCGATCAACGAGGTGCGCAAGGGGCGGACTGCGGATTCGGCCTCTTCGGAAGACACGATGGAAGCGCTGAACAAATATGCCCGCGACCTGACTCAGGCGGCGCGGGACGGCAAGATCGATCCGATCATCGGCCGTGACGAGGAAATCCGCCGGGCGATGCAGGTGCTTTCTCGGCGCACCAAGAACAACCCTGTGCTGATCGGTGAACCCGGCGTCGGCAAGACCGCGATTGCCGAGGGCCTCGCCCTGCGGATCGTCAATGGCGACGTGCCGGAAAGCTTGCGCAACAAGAAGCTGATGGCCTTGGACATGGGGTCGCTGATTGCCGGGGCGAAGTATCGCGGTGAGTTCGAGGAGCGGCTGAAGGCCATCCTGAAGGAAATCGAAACGGCCGCCGGTGAGGTGATCCTGTTCATCGACGAGATGCACACCCTTGTCGGTGCGGGCAAATCCGAAGGTGCCATGGATGCGGCGAACCTGATCAAGCCGGCACTTGCGCGGGGGGAATTGCACTGTATCGGTGCCACCACGCTGGATGAATATAGGAAGCACGTGGAAAAGGACGCGGCCCTGGCCCGCCGCTTCCAGCCGGTGTTTGTGTCCGAGCCGACGGTGGAAGACACCATCAGCATCCTGCGCGGCATCAAGGAAAAGTACGAACTGCACCACGGGGTGCGGATCACCGACAGCGCCTTGGTTGCGGCGGCAACCCTGTCGCACCGCTATATCACCGACCGTTTCCTGCCGGACAAGGCCATCGACCTGATGGACGAAGCCGCCAGCCGGTTGCGGATGGAGGTGGATTCAAAGCCCGAAGAGCTGGACGCTTTGGACCGGCAGATCCTGCAGTTCCAGATCGAACAAGAGGCGCTGAAGAAAGAGGACGACGCCGCATCCAGGGACCGGCTGGAAAAGCTGGAAAAGGAACTGGCCGACCTGCAGCAAAAATCGTCCGAATTGACAGCCAAGTGGCAGACCGAGCGCGACAGTCTTGAAGCCGCACGCGGGCTGAAGGAAAAGCTTGACCAAGCCCGGGGTGAGTTGGAAATCGCCAAGCGGGATGGCGATTTCGCCAAGGCGGGTGAACTGCAGTATGGCCGCATCCCGGCGCTGGAAAAGGACCTTGCCGAGGCCGAGGCCCGGGAAGGTCAGGCGCTGGTCGCAGAAGCCGTGCGCCCCGAGCAGATCGCCGAAGTGGTGGAACGCTGGACCGGCATTCCGACCACCAAGATGCTGGAAGGCGAAAAGGAAAAACTGCTGAAGATGGAAGAAGAGCTGGGCCGCCGCGTCGTGGGTCAGGCAGCAGCCGTCGGGGCGGTGTCACGCGCTGTCCGACGCTCACGCGCAGGCCTTTCGGACGAAAACCGACCGTTGGGGTCGTTCCTTTTCCTGGGGCCGACCGGTGTGGGCAAAACCGAACTGACCAAGACGCTGGCAGCGTATCTCTTTGACGATGATTCAGCGATGGTCCGCATCGACATGTCGGAGTTCATGGAAAAGCATTCCGTCAGCCGGTTGATCGGTGCCCCCCCGGGCTATGTCGGCTATGACGAAGGCGGGGTGCTGACCGAAGCCGTTCGCCGCCGCCCCTATCAGGTGGTCCTGTTCGACGAGGTCGAAAAGGCACATCCCGACGTGTTCAACGTGCTGTTGCAGGTGCTGGACGATGGCCGTCTGACCGATGGTCAGGGCCGGACCGTGGACTTCAAGCAGACGCTGATCATCCTGACCTCGAACCTTGGGGCGCGGGCCTTGTCGGAATTGCCCGAAGGGATGGACACGGCCCATGCCAAGGCCGAGGTGATGGAGGCGGTCCGGCAGCATTTCCGGCCGGAATTCCTGAACCGTCTGGACGAGCAGATCATCTTCGACCGGCTGAACCGGGCGGATATGTCGGGGATCGTCGAAATCCAGTTGCACCGGCTTGAGGCGCGGCTGTCGGCCCGCAAGATCATCCTTGATCTCGATGCCACAGCCAAGGCCTGGCTGGCCGACGAAGGCTATGACCCGGTCTTCGGCGCGCGGCCACTGAAACGGGTGATCCAGCGCCAGTTGCAGGACCCCCTGGCCGAGATGCTGCTGGCGGGCGAGGTTCTGGACGGCTCGGTCATCCAGGTTACGGCCGGGCCGGAAGGCCTGATCATCGGCGACCGCGTGGTGCAAACCAGCCGAGAGCGTCCGGCACAGGCTGTCGTGCACTAAACAAATTCAAAGTGGGCAAGTCGGTCTTTTCGGTCTTCCGAAAAAGCCGACTTGCCCACTATTCGATCCCCAACTGCATTGGCCAGCCCAGCCTTTGCGAGCAACGGTTGGACGCTAGATAAGCAGTACCTGAGTTCCGACACTTGCCATTTCGTAAAGCTCTTCGATGTGCTCGTTGTAAAGCCCGATGCAGCCGTTCGACGACCGGCGGCCGATCTTGCGGGTGTCGTGAGTGCCGTGAATGCGGTAGTAGGTCCAGCCCAGATACAGCGCCCGGGTGCCCAGCGGGTTGTCCTTTGCCCCACCTTCGACGACATCCGGCCAATCCGGATAACGTTCCTTCATCGCCGCAGTCGGACGCCATTGCGGATTGACCACCTTTTGCACAACGCCCGTCTTGCCGCGCCGGGTCAAGTCTTCCGAGATCGGCACCGATGTCGGGTAAAGCCGATAGATCGACTGATCTTCGGACCAGTAGTGCAACGCGCGCGAGGTGATGTCGACAAGGATCGCCCCGCCCCGGGTGTTGTCAAAATAGTCCTGCCACTGCAGCAGCCGGAAGCTGGATATGTTGTTGCGGGCCGAACTTGACACCGGATCGGTGAATTCGGTCGTGCTTTCCTGCGCGAGAGCAGGCAGCGCCGCCAGTCCTGCCAATCCGACTGCGGCGCCAAGCAGGCCGCGTCTGCTGATCGGTTCGTTTGCCATCGAGGGTCTCCAACGTCATCACTTCTGCCGGGCTATACCGCTTTAGCACGATCACCGCAATTCAAACACCCGTCACCTTTCGCTGATCGGCAGAACCCTGTTTGAACCTGCCGCGCGCTTTCGCTATGGAGGGACGAACCGCCGCAACTTGCGGCTTGAATCGGTGGATGCAATGGATCGACGTTTGTTTCTTCTTCAAGGGGCTGCCCTTGGTCTTGCTGGCTGCACAAGTTCGGCCCCGACGATCGGCGCGGATGGCAAGCCCTTGCCCCGGGTCTACAAGATCAGCGGTGCGGACGAACGGAATATTCCGTTCCGGTTCCTTGATTCACTGAACACCCTGCGCGCGGCCAAGGCGCTGCCACCGCTTGCCTTTGACGCCAAGTTGAATGCGGCTGCAGCCACCCATTCACATGACATGTCGGTCCAGAACCGGCCGTGGCACTTCGGATCGGACGGGTCATCGCCGCTGGTTCGGGTGCAGCGCAGCGGTTATACTGGTCGCTTGCTGGGCGAACTGATTTCGGAGACCTACGAAACCGAGCTTGAGACCCTCTCCGCCTGGATGGGTCAGCCCGATACCCGTGTGGTGATCATGGACCCGCTGGCCCGCACCCTGGGATTTGCTTGGTATCAGGAACCGGCTGGCAAGATCTGGTGGACGATGGTGACCGGGACCTGATCCCGGTCCCGCCCCCCTCAGGGCAGGATGTAGATCGGCGTTCCGGGTTTGATCATCGAATAGATCACTTCCATTTCGCGGTCAGTGACTGCGACGCATCCGACGGTCCAGTCACGCCCGGAAACCTTGCCGTTCGGCCCGCCGTGAATGAAGATGTCCCCGCCCGGAGGCTTGTCAGCGGCTTCGGCAAAGGCACGGTCGGCGTCGTTCGGATACGAGATGCCCAAGGACAGATGGTAGTTCGAATTGGGATTTTTGTGGCTGATATAGTACATCCCTTCGGGGGTCTTCCCGTCGCCTTCGAACTGCTTGTGACCCTGAGGCGCAAAGCCAAGCCCGATGTCATAGGCTGTCAGAACCTTGTCACCGTGCAAAAGATACATCTTGCGCTCGGTCTTGTGGACCTGGACCTGCGTTACCTCGGGACCGTTATAGCGGCGAAACTTGCTGTCGCCGCAGGCCGAAAGGCCCAGCGCCAGCACCAGTGCCAACATCACCTGAAGAAAACGCATGCCTGCCTCGACGGTTCTTTTTCAGTTTCTTACCGGATTTCGCGCAACATTCCTAGACGGCCATGACGGCTGCGCCTTCACGGATCTGTCAACCCTTTCGGCTGAACCGGGCGACCACTTCGATATGCGTCGACCAGCGGAACTGGTCCACCAACTGCACCCAGTCAAGGCTGTAGCCGCCTGCAACCAGCAGGCGGGCGTCGCGGGCGAAGGTTACCGGGTTGCACGATACCGCCGCGATCACCGGGACGGCAGACTGCGCCAGACATGTTGTCTGCGCCTCGGCCCCGGCGCGGGGCGGGTCGATCACGGCACCTGAAAAGCCCTTCAGCTCCTCGGCATCCAGCGGACGGCGGAACAGGTCCCGCGCCTCACTGGTCAGGCGGCGAAGACCCTGCGCGTGACGTGTGGCCAGTTCCAGCGCCGCAACCATGTCGCGGTCACCTTCAACGGCGTGAACCTCGAACCCGGCGGCAAGGGGCAGGGCAAAGGTCCCGACCCCGGCGAACAGGTCCACGACCTTGCGCTGGGTCCCGAGCGCTTCGCGCACTCCCGCCAGAAGGGCTGCCTCGCCTTCAGCGGTTGCCTGAAGGAAAGCCCCTGCCGGGGGCACGACCACAGTGCCGCCGATGGTCTGGGCCGGGCGGTCGCGCAGCGCCACCGTCTCGCCGTCCCAGGTCAGGCGGGAAAAGGCGTGGGCCTCGATGATCCGCGACAGGTCCAGCCGCAGGTCGCCGTCCAGGGGCTTGCCGCCGGTCACGACCACATCCACCCCGCCGCGCGTGGTGGTCACCATCAGTTGCAGTTCCGCCGTCCGCGAGCCGCCGGTGACCACCAGCGCCTCCAACCCGGGGAAGGCGGCGATCAGGTTGGGGTGCAGAAGTTTGCAGTCCGGGACCGCCGTGATCGTATCGGACCCCTTGCCGTGAAACCCCAGCAGCGCGCCGCCCTTGGTGCGCCGACCCGACAGCGTCGCGCGGCGGCGGGCATGGGCGGGGGAGACCGTCATGGGATGGAAAGGTGCTGCAAGCCCCTGACCGGCCAGCGCGGTTCGGACAACCTGCTCTTTCCAGCTGGCGACAAACGCATCCGACGCATGCTGCAACTGGCAACCGCCGCAGCCCCGGGCATGACGGCAGGGCGGTTTCACCCGGTCGGTCGAGGGCGTGACAATGCGGATATCGCTGAGGCGGTCGCCGGAAAGCGTGCCTTCGATCTCCTCGCCCGGAAGGACTCCGGTTGCGAAAACCGGTCCGTCCGGAGTTTGCGCCACCCCGTCGCCCAGATGGCCCAGCCGGTCTATTCTGTATGTCACTCTGCTGCTTTCACATCGTCGTCGGTGCCGATAAAGCCACCAGACTGCCGGTTCCAATAGCGGGCGTATAACCCGCCTTTGGCCAAAAGGGCAGCGTGATTGCCGTCCTCGACGATCCGGCCCTGATCCATGACGATGATCCGGTCCATGGCCGCGATGGTCGACAAACGGTGCGCAATGGCCAGCACGGTCTTGCCCTCCATCACCCGGTTCAGCGCGGTCTGGATCGAGGCTTCAACCTCGCTGTCCAAAGCGCTGGTAGCCTCGTCCAGCACCAGTATCGGCGCGTCTTTCAGAAAGGCGCGGGCAAGCGCGATGCGCTGGCGTTGGCCGCCGGAAAGCTTGACCCCGCGTTCGCCAAGATAGGCGTCATAGCCAGTGCGCCCCTCATGGTCATGCAGGCCAAGGATAAAGTCATGCGCTTCGGCAGCGCGGGCAGCGGCGATAACATCGGCTTCGGTCGCATCGGGGCTGCCGTAAAGAATGTTCTCGCGCGCGGTGCGGTTGAACATGGCGGTTTCCTGGGTGACCATGCCGATCTGACGGCGCAAGGATTCCTGTGTGACCGACCGCAGATCAATCCCGTCGATAAGAACGCTGCCCTGTTCGGGGTCGTAAAGCCGCAGGATCAGCGACACCAGCGTCGATTTCCCAGCCCCCGAGGCGCCAACAACCCCGATCTTTTCGCCCGGCGCGACGGTCAACGACAAGGCGTTGACCCCGCCCTTGCCATCCTCGCGCACCGCGCCATAGGCAAAGGACACCGCGTCCAGCCGCACCTCACCTTTGGCTTTTGGCATCTCACCCGCGCCCGGCTGGTCGGTCAGGGTATAGGGCCGGGCCAAAGTGCGGATGCCGTCTTCAATCTCGCCGATATTGCCAAAGATCGACATCAGGCTGAACGACACCCAGCCGGTCATCTGGGACAGCCGGAACGAGATCGCCCCCGCCGCCGCAATCTCACCGGCGCTGGCCTGCCCTGCCTGCCACAGCCAGACCGTGCTGCCGACCAGCAGCACCGGCAGGACCCCGGCCAGCAGCGTCAGGCCAAAGCGGAACCAACTGGACAGGATGCCATAGGAAATCGCCGAGGCGCGGAAGCTTTGCATCGCCTCCAGTGCCACCGCGTCTTCATGGGCGGAATGGGCGAACAGCTTGACCGTCTTCATGTTGGTGACGGTGTCGACAATCTGCCCCGTGACCATCGACCGGGCCCCGGCGCGCTTGGCCGACATCGCGCGGATGCGGGGCATGAAGGCCCGGATGAACAGGCCATAAGCCGTGACCCACAGGACCAGCAGCAAGGACACCCAGGCGTCGATCGCCCCCAAGAGCACAACCGACCCGACCACCGATGACAACGCGAAGGCCACGGTTTCCACCGTGCCCGACACCACATCGGTCGCCGCCCGCGCGGTCTGCATCTGCTTTTGCGCGATGCGACCGGCAAAATCGTTGTCAAAGAAGGTTACCGCCTGCCCGATGGTAAACCGGTGCAGACGCGACAGGATCAGCGGAAACAGGTTCGGCTCCAGCCGGACCGAGGCAGCCGCGGTGTTCAGGCCAAGAACGAGGGGGCGGACCAGAAGGTAAAAGCCCAGGAACAAGACCATCAGCAAGAGATGGTCGTCCAACGCTGCAGCAGGATCACCCGCTGCCGCATCGACAATGTGGCCCAGGATCGTGGCCGAAACCGCCTCAAGACTGCCAGCCAGCCCCGACAGGAACGCGGCCCAGAGGATGCCGCCCCATGCCCCCTTCAGCGCCCAGCGCAGAAAGGGGATCAGACGGGGCGGCGGGATAGACTGCGCCGGGGCAAAGGGCGGGATTTCGGGGCCAAGGATCGGGTTCATTCCAGCTCCAGACCGATGAAGCCACCCGATTGCCGCGCCCAGAACCGCGCGTAAAGCCCGTTCTGGCGCAAAAGGTCGTGATGGGTGCCCATTTCGGCCACCGCACCATCCTCAAGCACCACGATCCGGTCCATCGCGGCAATCGTCGACAGCCGGTGCGCGATGGCCACGACGGTCTTGCCCTGCATCACCCCGAACAGCGCCTCTTGAATTGCCGCCTCCGCCTCGCTGTCCAGCGCACTTGTCGCCTCGTCCAGGATCAGGATCGGCGCGTCCTTCAGGATCACCCGTGCCAAGGCCACCCGCTGCCGCTGGCCACCCGACAGCTTGACCCCCCGCTCGCCGACATGGGCGTCATAGCCGGTGCGGCCCTCGGGATCGGCCAGCGTCAGGATGAAGTCATGCGCCTCGGCTTTCATCGCTGCTGCCAGCATTTCGGCTTCGGTCGCATCCGGTCGGCCGTACAGTATGTTGTCGCGGACCGACCGGTGCAACAGACTGCTGTCCTGCTGAACCATGCCGATCCGCTGCCGCAGACTTTCCTGCGTCACCTCGCCGATGTCCTGACCGTCGATCAGGATCGCCCCGGATTCGGTGTCGTAAAACCGCAGCATCAGCTTGACCAGCGTGGACTTCCCCGCACCCGACCTGCCGACCACACCGATCTTTTCGCCGGGACGGATTGTCAGGCTGACATTCTTCAGCCCGCCGAAGCCCCGGCCGTAGTGGTGGCTGATGTCCCGGATCTCGATCAGCCCATCGGTGAAGGCCAGCGTCTTCGCGTCGGCCTTGTCAACCAGCGTGATCGGCTGGGCAATCGTCTGCATCCCTTCGGCCAGCGTGCCAAGGTTCTGCACCAGTTGGGTCGAGGCCCACATGACCCAGTAGGTCATCGAGTTGATTCGCAAGACCAGCGCCACCGCCGCTGCCACAGCGCCCACCGAAGCCAAACCCTGCACCCAAAGCCACATCGCCAGACCGCTGACCCCAAGGATCATCAGCCCATTCAACGCGGTAAGCGCAATGTCCATCTTGGTGACGATCCGCATTTCGGTCTGGAACGTCGTGCGGGCCTTTTCAATCGCATCTTTGGCATAGTTCAGCTCGCTGTCCTGATGCGCGAACAGCTTGACCGAGTGGATGTTGGTATAGCTGTCGACCACCCGGCCCGTCACCGCCGACCGCGCCGCACTTGACGCCTCGGACGCAGGGCCTGCGCGCCGGATCGTCCAGCGCATCAGCAAAAGGTAGCCCACCACCCAGATCAGCAAGGGCACCGTCAGCCGGGGATCGGCATCGGCCAGCATCAGCAGGGACCCGACCAGCGTGGTGCAGGCAAAGGCGGCCATGTCAAAGACCTGAAAAACCGCCTCGCCCGCTGCCGGGGGGGCCTGCATGATCCGGTTGGCGATCCGGCCGGCAAAGTCGCTTTCGAACCAGCCTACCGGCTGGCGCAGCACATGCCGGTGCGCCCGCCAGCGCATCATGGTGCCAAAATTGGTCAGGATCGTGTTGTGCAACAACCCGACCGACCCGCCTGCCACCAATGGCCGGACAAAGACGATGACGAACGCAACCAGCAGAATCTCGCCCCAGTGCAGCGCGATGAAATCGGCAGGCGCAAGCCCGGTCATCAGATCAACCAGACGGCCCAGATACCAGATCAGCCCGATATCAAGGACACCGTTGCCGATGGAAAAGACCGCCGTGACCGCGAATACGCCCCGGAAGGCGCGGACATAGTCGCGCAGAAACGGCCAAAGCTTGCGCGGCGGTGCGTCCATTTCAGCATAGGGCTGATAGGGATCGACAAGGTTTTCAAGAAAGCGGAACATTTTGGGGAACCCGAGAAAAAGTGCAGCGATGGGGTGAAGCGGTGCCTGCAAGCGACCGCCACGACGGGACCGGTCAACTCAGGCGAGTCGTGGCGATATCCCGATGTCCATGCTGATCTCCATCTGAGGTGGGCAATCCCTAGTCCAGTTGCAGGACTTTGTCACCCCCTGAGGCGTCACGATCTCAGCAAGGCCTCCCGGTCCAACTGCAAACCGCTTTCCAGCCATCTGTATTCCAAAGCCTTCAATTTCGCGCCCAGCGCCTCGCCCGACAGTTCCGGCATGAGGTCGGCGGCCTTGACCGGAAAACCGGCCCCTGCCCCTCGCAAGACGTCGGCTTCCCAAACCTCTGGCAGCGGCTGTTCCAACATCGCCGCACGGGCAAGAACGGCGTCGCGGCCAAGGTCTGCGCCAAGCCTCCAACCCAGTGCGGCCGGCGCCTCGATCCCGCTTATCGCGGTTTGCAGCGCGTTGAGCGAACGGGCCTCATTGCGCGAAAGGCGCAGGCCTTCCTCGACCGAAGTGCCACCCAGAACGACCAGACGCCGCAACCAGTCGGGCGCAAGTGCGCGTTCCAAATGCACCAAAGGTGCCAGCGCCACTGGGTCTGCCCCCGGCAGAATCAGCGCCAGAACCCCCGCGGCGGCCATTGCAGCAACAGCGGGTGCAGGGTCGGTCGTGGCCAAAAGCTTGCGCATCTCGGCCCCGATCCGTTCGGGCGAGACCGCCGTCAGGCCATCCGACAGGGCGGCACAGGCGGCGAGACCTTCGGCGTCCAGACCGTTTTCGGGATCGCCATAAGCTGCATGAAACCGGAAAAAGCGCAGGATGCGCAGGTAATCCTCGCGGATGCGGATTTCGGGGTCGCCCACAAACCGCACCCGCCGCGCCAGCGTGTCGGCCAGACCATCAAGCGGGTCGATGACCTTGCCGGTCGCATCGGCGTAAAGTGCGTTCATCGTCAGGTCGCGGCGGGCGGCGTCTTCTTCAATCCGGGTCGAGAAGGCCACCACCGCGCGCCGCCCGTCGGTTTCCACATCGCGGCGAAAGGTCGTGACCTCATGCGGCAGACCCTTGGCCACGACCGTCACGGTGCCGTGGTCGATCCCGGTTGGGACGACCTTGAAACCCGCGCTTTCGGCAATTTGCGTCACGACATCCGGCGTGGCGTCGGTTGCAAGGTCGATGTCGGCAACCGGCACACCCAGAATGGCGTTGCGCACGCAGCCGCCGACGAACAGCGCCCGATACTCGGCCAACTCCAGCGCCTTGCACAGGCCCTGCGTCCCCGGATGCGTCAACCAATTGCCCGCAAGGATCATTCGACCACCCTTTCCGCCAGCCCGCGCAGGATTCGGGCGGTGGCCCCCCAAATGTAATAGGGCCCCCACGGCACCGTATAGAACTGCCGCCATTCGCCCATCCAGCGCCGCCCCTGAATCGTGAACCGGTCCGGCGACAGCACATGCGAGAGGGGGACGGTGAAAACCTCCTCAACCTCGTCCGCCTCTGGCACCAGATCGAGCTCGCCGTGCATCAGGCCGACAAAGGGGGTAATGGAAAAGCCAGTCACCGTGCGGTGCTCTGGAAGCGCGCCGATGACCCGGACGCGGGCAGGGTCCAGACCGATCTCCTCACGCGCCTCACGCAGGGCTGCGGCTACGGGACTGGCGTCGGTGGCGTCGACCTTGCCGCCGGGAAAGGCGATCTGGCCGGGGTGGTGCTGCAGATGCGACGCCCGTTTGGTCAGGACCAGAACCGCGCCTTCCGGCCGCAGCCAGACCGGCACCAGAACCGCAGCCGGGCTCAATGGCCTGGCCACCGCCGGAGCAATCCCCGGGTTCAGGTCAAAATCCGATGACGGCCCCGCCGACCGGTCAAGCGCGCGCCGCAGCCTCGCCTCGACCGGGTCGGTCATGGCGTCGGAACCCCATCGAAACCCAGCGTCTTAGGGTCCATCTCGTAGTGCGCGCCGCAAAACTGGCAGTCAGCGGTCACCAGACCTTCGTCCGTGGTCATCTTCATGATGTCCTTCTGGCTGTAGATCGACATCGTGCTGCGGACCTTGTCTTCGGAACAGGAGCAGCCGAATCGCACCGGTTGCGGGTCAAACACGCGCGGGCCCTCCTCGTGGAACAGGCGCACCAGAAGCTCGGTCGGGGGGACCGACGGGCCGATCATCTCAAGCTCCTCCACCGTGTCCAGCAGCAGGTTCGCTCGGGTCCAGTCTTCCTCCTCCGCACCGCCAAGGATGTCGGCATGGGTCAGAAGCCCGCCCTCGCCGCTGCCCTGATCGGCCGCGACCCCGCCCACGGCAGGCATGTGTTGCAGCATCACGCCCCCGGCCCTCCAGTGCATCGGGCGGCCCGGCTCGGCGCTTTCGCCGTAAGCCACGGCAAAGCGGGTCGGGATCTGTTCGGATTGCGCGAAATACGTCTCGGCGCATTTGGACAGGGACCCGCCGGCCAACGGCGTAAAGCCCTGATAGGGCACCATGCCCTCGCCCTGATCCAGCATCACCGCGAAATACCCTTCGCCGATCTGGCTGAAGGCATCGGCGGCGGGGTCCAGCCTTTCGGCATCGTAACTGGCATAGGCGCGGATGCGGGCGGGCTCACCCTCGGCGGTCGGAGCGTAGTAATCAGTCGCAATCAGCCTGGCCGCACCCTTGCCGCGCACCTGCAGCGACAGCTTCCACCGCAGCTTTATCGCGTGCCCGATCAGCGCGGTCAGCAGCGCGGTCTCGGCCACCAGCGCCTCGATCTGCGACGGATAGGCATGCTGCTTGAGCACCTGATCCAGCACCCCGTCCAACCGCGCGACGCGGCCACGGATGCCCGAGACATCAAGCTGGAAGGGTAGGACGGTATCGTCCCAGGCAAGTTTGGTTGCGATGGTCATGGGGTTTCCTAGGGGGTTTCCCGGGGGGTTTTCAGGGACTGCCCGTGCAGGCATATCGCGGCTATATAAGCAGGGCAACGCCAGGTCCAAGGGGGCAAGATGATCCGACGTTACGGCGAGCCGGTGAAACCGGGGCAAAGCTACACCCGCAGACCGGGGGTTTACGCTGTGCTTTTGCAGGGCGACCATATCCTTGCCACCCATCAGGCCGCCCCGGTTCCCGAGTTCCAGCTGCCCGGCGGCGGCATTGACAAGGGTGAGCAGCCGATCCCGGCGCTGCACCGGGAAGTCTATGAAGAAACCGGCTGGAAAATCGCGGTTACCCGGCGGCTGGGCAGTTTCCGCCGCTTTACTTACATGCCGGAATACGACCTTTGGGCCGAAAAGGTCTGCACCGTTTATCTTGCGCGCCCGGTCCTGCGGTTGGGCCCTCCGGGCGAGGTCGGGCACAGTGCCGTCTGGCTACCAGTCGAACAGGCGGTCCGGTTGCTTGGCAGTCCGGGTGACCGCGGGCTGCTTGCCCGGTTTATTGGACAATAGATCGAACACCACACCCGAGATATCGTCGGGAAACGAATCGCTGCCCGATTGCCGCGTCAAGTCCCAGACCAGCGCCTCCAGCAGGTCGGCACCGGACAGATGCGTCGATTGCGTCAGGCTTTGGGTCAGCCCCTCGACCCCGAAATCCTGACCATCCGGTAGAGGGCATTCCGTCAGGCCATCCGACACCATCACCAGCCGGTCACCCGGTCGCAAGGTCACTTCAAACCGTTCATAGGCGGCGTCGGGGATCAGACCGATCGGCAACCCGCCATCCCCAAGCTGAACCACCTCACCCGATGCGCGGATCAGCATCGGGTGCGGATGCCCGGCCTGAACCATGCTCGCCTGCCCCGTGACCCGGTCGATCACCGCGAAGACCATGGTGAAATACTGCTCGGCCTGAATTTCCTCCAGCATCAGGCGGTTGAATTTTTCGGCCACCGCATCCGGGGTCAGCAGAACCTGCTGGCCGACAAGCCCACGGTCAAACGCCAGATTCTGATCCGGAGAAGACCCTGTCAGAAACCCCGCCAGCCGCGCCGTCATCATCGCCGAAGCGATGCCATGGCCGGAAACGTCGATCGAATAGACAACAACGCGATTCTTGTCCGCCTCAAAGCTACCGACAAGATCACCGCCGACCCGCCCCGAGTTGCGCAGCAAAAGCGAGGCCCTTGACCAGCCATAGTCGCGCACCCGGTCGCGGATCAGTGTCTGCTGCAGCTTTCGCGCCTCGATCAGGTCGCGGTCCAGCGAATCATACAGCTTTTGCAATTCGACCAGCGTGCTGGCGATCACCTTGTTCTTGGCCAACACTTCGGACTGCATGGCCAGCATCCGTTCGCCAGCACGCAGACGGGCGCGAAGTTCGTTGCTGGAGACCGGCTTGGTCAGGAAGTCATCGGCCCCGGCCTCAAGCCCGTCGGCGATTTCGGTCTTTTCGGACTTCGAGGTCAAGAGCACGAAGTAGCCATAGGCTTCGCGGCCCATGTCCCTGAACTTGCGACAGAATTCCAGCCCGGTCATGCCGGGCATCATCCAGTCGCTGATGATGATGTCGACCTCTGCCCCCTCGCAGACCCGAAGTGCGGTCATCGCGTCTTCGCATTCTGTCACCTCATACCCCCAGCGGCGAAGGTGCATCGACAGCATGTGCCGCTGCGCCCGGCTGTCGTCGACCACAAGCACCCGGCGAGGCGCAACAAGCCCGGGCATGGGGTCTTCCTTTGGTATCTCGATGGCAAGCACGTCCTGTTCCTTCCGGTCTGGAAGGCAGCCTGACCGATGCCGCTTAACGGCAGATGAAGCCTAAAATTGCGCGCGTTTCGCTGGTGAGGACCCACGAATTGTTAACGCCGTTGCCGACAGAGTGGCCGCAGTGGGTGGCTAACGGGTGGTGAAATGATCGATTGGAACCGGGTTCAGGAACTCCGGGATGAAATCGGCAGCGACGGCTTTGCCGAAGTGGCTGACATGTTTCTGGAAGAGGCGGATCAGGCCGTGCTGGCACTGGGCACAAGCCCGCCGCCGGACGCGGTCGAGGGGCAATTGCATTTCCTGAAGGGCAGCGCGCTGAACCTTGGTTTGTCAGACTTGGCTGCCATCTGCCAGGAGGGAGAGCGTATGGCCGCCGCCGGGCACGGGGCCAAAGTCGATACGGCGCGGGTGGTGGCCGCCTACCACGCGTCTCGCGCGCAGCTTCTGGGTGGCTTGGCCGACGGACGCGCGGCCTAGATCAGAAACTCGGACAGCGCGTCGTCCTGGGTAATGTCGCGGAACGCAAGGCCCGCCGCATCCATCCGCGCGGTGAACCGGGCAAAGCCGTCGGCATCACGGGTTTCGATCCCGATCAGGACCGACCCGAAGTTGCGCGCCGATTTCTTCAGGTATTCGAACCGGGTGATATCGTCGCCCTGCCCCAGCATGTTCAAAAACTCACGCAATGCACCGGGACGCTGCGGCATGCGCAGAATGAAGTATTTCTTCAACCCGGCAAACCGTTGCGCCCGTTCTTTCACTTCCGGCAGACGTTCAAAGTCGAAATTCCCGCCCGAGGTGACGCAGACCACCGTCTTGCCCCGGATCTGATCGGCCAGTTCCGGCAGCACATCGACCGACAGCGCCCCGGCGGGTTCCAGCACGATGCCTTCGACGTTCAACATCTCCAGCATCGTGACGCAGATCCGGTCTTCGGGCGCCAGCAGCACGTCGTTTGGATTGACCCAGTCCAGCATCCGGTAGGTCTCCTCGCCCAACCGCGCCACCGCCGCTCCGTCGACAAAGCTGTTCACCCGTGGCAACCGCACCGGCCCGCCCGCCTGCAGGGCCGCCAGCAGGCTGGCCCCGCCCGAAGGCTCGACAAACTTGAATCGCGTGGCGGGTGCGACGGCCCGCAGATAACCCGTCACGCCCGAGGAAAGGCCGCCCCCACCCACCGGCAGCACCACCAGATCGGGCGCGCGGCCCAACTGTTCAAGCATCTCGACCGCGACCGAGGCCTGACCTTCGATCACATCCACGTCGTCAAACGGTGACAGGAAATGCGCACCTTTCGCGGCGCACCAGTCCTGGGCCGCGGCCAGCGTCTGGTCGAAATAGTCACCGTTCAGTTCGATCTGCACGTTCGGCCCGCCGAAAACCCGGGTCTTGTCGATCTTCTGCTGCGGCGTGGTGACGGGCATAAACACCGTCCCCTGCACCCCGAAATGCCTGCAGGCATAAGCCATGCCCTGCGCGTGATTGCCGGCACTGGCGCAGACGAACTGCTGCTGATCCGGTTGCCGCGCCCGGACCTTGCGCATGGCGTTGAACGCCCCCCGCAGTTTGTAGCTTCGCACCGGGGTCAGATCTTCGCGTTTCAGCCAGATATCTGCGTCATAGCGCCCGGACAGAAAGTCATTCCGCTGCAATGGCGTCGCAGGAAACAGCTCGCGCAGCGCGGCCGTGGCATTCCGGGCAAGATCGGGCTTGGTCATCGACCTGACTTGCCCGATCCTTGTGCTTTGCGCAAGCTTGGAGCGGATTGCTGTCAATCTGATTCAGATTGACAGCAATCCAAGACAGGCAAGCCGTTGGTCAAGTTGCGAAATGCCTTTGATCAGGTGCACCTGATCAAAGACGACACGCTCTAGGTCAGCGCGCGCTTTTCGATGTAGTGGCCGTAAAGCGTGGTCAGGATCGACAGGCCGACCATGGTCGCAAACCAGTTGAAGGCCAGAGTCCAGGCAAGGAACAACACTGTGGATGCCCCGACCAGGTTGAAGACAATGAACCCATTCGCGAAAATAACCAGGGCCGAGATGACCCCAAGGCCGATGAACGTCTCGTTCTGACCTTTGGTTGCGTCCCAACCGGCCATGAAAGGCCCAGCCTCGTCAGCCACGGCCGGCGCAGGAAGGGCTGTCATCAGGCGATAGGCAATTACGAAGACCGGGAAATAGACCAGGATCGCGACCACAAGTAGCAAGATGAAGGTTGAACCGGTCGCATAGGCGACGGCACCTCCGACAAGTCCTGCAACAAAGCCAAACACAATGAGAAGAAGGAAGCAGATCACGCCAACCCCAAGGCTACGAAGGAAATAGCCCAGCATCCGATCCGGATCGATCGGAGGCACAAAACTTGAGGGCGATTCATTCCGCAGGACAAAGCGGTGCCAGGCGACCGCCATCCAGACCGAAGTCGCGAAGATCACCAGAAAGGTTAAAAGCTGAGCGATAAGCGAAGGCCCGCCCGCCATCATGGCGGCCGGATCGTTTGCCATTGCGGCAATCTTGTCCGGACGTGTCAGGAAAAATGTCACCAGGAACTGCACCGCATAGGGCAACGCTGAAACCTTGATTGCGCTTGGCAGGTTTCCCGTCACCTGTCGCAACGAATGCAGAAATATTGCCACGCCCTTCATGATTTTCTCCGGTCTTTTTGCTGATGGATTTTCTGTTCCAGACGGAACATTGCAGGGGAAGGTCTTCAAGGCAATGGCCCCGTTGCGTCTTCGAACCTTGCTTTCCCGTATACTCAACGCCCCACAGGCCGGCGCTTGTTGGCCCCCTCACACTTCGGGCGTTGTGCCAAGCTCACCAAGCGACCAAGATATGGACCTCTTTGTTGCACTATTTGCACTCAGTCGCCGCTCATGAGAGAAAATAGCCCAAAAATTGCATCAATTTGACACGTCTATACCGCAAGTTTAGTGACTACGCCCCATTTTTGACACAGACGAGATTGACCAGATTAGTCAAACGGTGGACAATCGAACTCTAGGAGGAATCGCTATGCACCTGAAATCCGTCACGGCCCTACTTGCGTTTTCGATCGTCACCTTCAGCCCCGCGCTACCGATCCTTGACCTTTCGGAGATGAGTGCGGCCCATGCCAATGGTAATGGTAATGGTAACGGGAACGGGAACGGGAACGACAAGGCGAACGGAAACGACAAGGGAAAGGCCGCAGCAACTGACGGGTCTATGACGCCCAGCGAACTTGGCAAGATGAACGGGGCCCTGAACGCTAACATCAATGCAGTTTTGGCGCATATACGGAACGGTCAGGTTGCGAACGGACCCGTCGGTCTGCTTGCCGGGCTTGCTGTCGCCGATTCCGCGGCAGCGGCAGCGGCAGCGGCAGCGGCAACACTTCAGGCCGAGGCCGAAGCCTTTGGCGCGCTGCAAACCGCGGTCACGGCGCAAGGGTTTGTAACGGTAGAAGACTATTTGGCGGCGAAAGCGGCTGGCACCGCGACCGCAGAACAGATGGCTGCCCTTGACCCGTTGGTGGACGCCGTTGGCGGCGCAACCGAAGATGGGACAACTCTGGCCGAAACCGCGCCAACAGCCGAAGAAATCGCGGCCGCTGTGGCTGCAGTTGCCGCAGCCGCAGCCCAGGTCGCAGCTACCGAGGCTGCGATCATAGGCGCGTGGAACAAGGACGGCGACACAGCAGCACTGATCGCCGCATAGCGCGAAAAGCTGTCATACAACGAAGCGGAAATCGCAGCCGCAATCGAGGCTGCACAAGAAGCGGCGGCCACCGAGTAATCGGTGTCGCCAGGCGTCTCTGACCCTTGCTGCGTTAGAAGAAACCCAATACACGCAGCGAAATGTCAGCAGAAAGTGGCCACTGATGCCCGCACCGAAAAAAGTAGTTCTCGCCTATTCCGGCGGGCTTGATACTTCGATCATCCTG
>CAIXBE010000063.1 GCA_903917595.1 uncultured Rhodobacterales bacterium | reverse complement strand
CGCCGCCACTGGGCAACCCAGCCAGAGGGGCGGCACAGGGGCAGGCGGTTGGCCATCAGGTGACCCGCGCGCGCTGTTTGAATTCGGGCTTGTCCCAGCTGCCGTAGTCCATGATCTTTGCCAGAATGCCGACCGCCCGGGCGACGTCGTCTTCGTCGATGTAAAGCGGGGTAAAGCCAAATCGCAGGATGTCGGGGGCGCGGAAATCGCCGATCACACCTTCGGCAATCAGCGCCTGCATGATCGCGTAGCCTTCGGGGTGGCGGAACGAAACCTGACTTCCGCGCATCAGATGCGAGCGCGGCGTCGCCAGTTGCAACGTCGGGGCGCGGGTCTCGACGCCCTTGATGAACTGGTCCTGCAGGCGCAGCGACTGGCGGTGCACCTCGGCCAGATCGACGCCGTCCCAGGCGTCAAGGGCCGCATCAAGCGCCGCCATCTGTAGAACCGCTGGCGTCCCGACGCGCATCCGCTCGATCCCCTGACCGGGGCGGTAGGACAGATCAAAGGCAAAGGGCTCGGCATGGCCCAGCCAGCCGGACAGGGCAGGGCGGGCGGTTTCGGCATGACGCGGGGCCACATAGATGAAGGCCGGGCCGCCGGGGCCGGAGTTGAGGTACTTGTAGGTGCAGCCGACCGCGAAATCCGCGCCTGCGCCCGCCAGATCGACCGGCAGCGCCCCGGCGCTGTGGGCCAGATCCCAGACGGTCAGCACCCCCATCTCATGCGCGCGTTTGGTGATGTCGGTCATGTCGTGCCGCCGCCCGGTGCGGTAATCAACCTCGGTGATCAGGGTCACAGCCACGGTGTCGTCGATCGCCGACATCACCTCTTCGGGCGCCACGGTCTTCAGCCGGTATTGCCCGCAAAGGGTGCGGCAGAGGCCTTCGGCCATGTAGAGATCGGAGGGGAAGTTGCCGGTATCGGACAGGATCACCCGGCGTTTGGGGTTCATCTCCAGCGCCGAGGCCAGCGCCTGATAGACCTTGATCGACAGCGTGTCGCCCAGAACCACGGTGCCCGGAGCAGCCCCGATCAGCTTTGCAACCCGGTCGCCCAATGCGGCGGGTTGCGCCATCCATCCGGCCTTGTTCCAGCCCCGGATCAACAGGTCCTGCCATTCCGCCATCGCCTGCGCGATCCGCGCGGGAGCAGTCTTGACCATTGGCCCCAGCGAGTTGCCGTCCAGATAGATCACCCCGTCGGGCAGGTGGAACAGGGCCTTCTTGGCGGCAAAATCAACGGTCATCGCGGCTTCCTTCGGGGTTTCACGACTTATGCCGGGGGCGGTGTGAAATTTCAAGCTTGAAATGGTTTCGGAATGTGCGCGCGGGACCGGTCACCACGCAAATCTCGCAACAGTCATCGCCAAATCGAGGGTTTGAGTTATCGTGCCAGAGTGATAAGTGCATCGCAGCAATTTGCGAACCATTGAACAGGATCGGGGGCCAAGCGTGAAGATCGGTGCGCTGACTGAGGTTTTTCCGGGTGAAAACCGGGTAGCAATGACGCCGGACTCGGCCGCGCAACTGGCCAAGCTTGGTCATGTGGCCTGCATTCAGGCGGGCGCGGGGGCGAAGGCCGGGTTCTCCGACGCGACCTATGCTGCTGCCGGGGTCGAGGTGCTGGCCACCGCTGCCGAGGTGATCGGCGCGGCCGATGTCATCGTCAAGGTGCGCGGTCCCGAGGCGGACGAGCTTGCCACCCTTGGCGACGGCCAGACGCTGATCAGCTTTTTCTGGCCCGCCCAGAACGCCCCCCTGCTGGAGGCGGCGGCGAAAAAGAACCTGACCGTCGTCGCGATGGACATGGTGCCCCGCATTTCCCGCGCGCAGAAGATGGACGCGCTGTCGTCGATGGCCAACATCGCCGGCTACCGCGCGGTGATCGAGGCCGGGTCGAACTTTGGCCGCTTCTT
>CAIXBE010000062.1 GCA_903917595.1 uncultured Rhodobacterales bacterium | reverse complement strand
GTTCTGTGCGCTTTTCGCCGATCCCTGGGCGATGATGAGCCTGGCGCTGGCGGATATTGCCACCGAAATGCTGTCCCTGCGTCTGTTGCGCAAACTTGATCCGGCTGCCTCGCCGGGCCGCTACCGCACAAGCATTGCCCTGATCGTCGTGATGACCTCATGCGTGGCCACGGCGGCGGCCATGGTCTGGCTGGTGGACAACCCCTATGCCAAGGCTCTTGCGGCCGGTCTTGGGATGGTGACGCTTCTGCAGCTTAGCACTGTCAGGTCGATCCACCTGCCTTACGGGCTGGCGGGCATGGCGACCGTTTCGACGATCCTGCTTGGCACGAACGTCGCCCACTGGATTGCAAAGGGTGATCTTGTCGGCATGGCCGTTTCGACCACAGCCGCACTTGCGGCGATCACTTATGCCATCATGGCAACGCTTTCAAACCATGCCATCCACAATGCAAGCGCCAGCGCACTTGCCGAAGCCAAGGCATCAGACGCGGCCAAAAGCCTGTTTCTTGCCCAGATGAGCCACGAATTGCGCACCCCTCTGAACGCGATCATCGGTCTGGGCGAAGTCGAAGCCGCGGCTGCTTCTGGGCAATCGCGCGACAGGCTGCGGACGCTGGTGACATCCGCGCGTGGGCTTGCCGAAGTTTTGGATGATGTGCTGGACCTTTCGGCGATCAACACCGGCCATCTTGCGATCACCCCACGTGCGACGGGGCTTCGCGATTCGATATCGGCGACGGTGGCGATATTCGAGCCGGATGCCATGCGCCTTGGTGGCGGTCTTGAGGCAATATTCTTGTCGGGAATCCCCCAGCATGCCTTTCTGGACGCCCAGCGCCTGCGGCAGTGTCTGACCAATCTGATCGGCAACGCGGTGAAATACGCCGGGGGCAGCCAGATCCGGGTGACTGTCGGCCACCATGACGGCAGGCTGGAAATCGACGTGTCCGATACCGGCCCCGGCGTCCCACCAGAAGTGGCGCGGATCCTGTTCGAGCCCTTCCGGCGCGGGGCAACGTTGCAACCCGGTCTGGGGCTAGGGCTGGCGATCAGCCGGACGCTTGCCCGCCAGATGGGCGGGGACCTGACCTTGATCCTCTCGGTCACCGGGGCAGTGTTCCGGCTTGTCATCATCGCCCCGGAATGGATTCCGCCATCGGTGATCCAACTGCCGGACCTGACTGGCCGCCGCATTCTGGTGGTCGATGACATCGCCACCAACCGGCTGGTCGCGGCGGCCATGCTGCAGGCTTTGGGGGCAGAGGTGGTCGAGGCCGAAGGCGGGGCCGATGCCCTGAAGCTCGTCGCCGAAACCCGGTTTGATCTGGTGCTTCTGGACATCGCAATGCCGGGAATGGACGGGTTTGTGACCCGCAGCCACCTGCTGCACGGGGCGGGTCGTGGCGTGCCGGTTGTGGCGATGACTGCCGGGGCCATGCCCGAACAGCGCGCCGCCGCGCGCGCCGCCGGGTTCGACGGCTTTGTCGCCAAGCCGTTTCTTCCCGAAACGCTTGGTGCGGTGCTTGGCCCTCTGCTTGCACGCACCAGCATCTGAAACCGACATCACGCGGCGCGCGCGGGCATGCTTCGACCGCGCACCGGCGGCAGATTTGCGTTCAGGTGACGGGGGGAATTGCAGATGATTGGTGATCTTGGGGCCGCGGACGCAACCGCGCTGGCCGAACTGGTGGCCCGGCGCGAAGTGACCGCGTCGGAACTGCTTGACGCGGCGCTTGACGCTGTCGAGGCGCGCAATCCGGCGATCAATGCCGTGGTGCTGCTGCAAGAAGCTGTGGCGCGCAAGTCCATCGCCGACGGCTTGCCACCGGGACCCTTCCGGGGCGTGCCGTTCCTGATCAAGGATCTTGGCTGCGAGGCGGTGGATTTCCCGTCGCACAATGGCTCGCGTCTGTTTGCCAACACCGTCTACAAGCGCGATTCCAGCATCTTCAGCCGCATCCGCGCAACCGGAGTCGTCACCTTCGGCCGCACCACCAGCCCCGAAGGCGG
>CAIXBE010000061.1 GCA_903917595.1 uncultured Rhodobacterales bacterium | reverse complement strand
GTATTCTCCTATCTCGACTGGCAATCGGGCAGATGGTCACCCGAACAGGCCGAGGCCGTCGCAATAGCATTCAGCTTCAGCCCCCCAAAACCGCGAAGCGTTGCCGAGATTCTTGGCATCAGCCGACAAGCCGCGCAATCTCGATTGAATGGAGCAGGATTTCTGCCGTTGGCCGAAACTGAAATCGCATTTCACGCAATTCCGGTGGCACCCCATGCCTGAAACCCTCGCCGCCCTCCTTTTCGCCCATGTCCTCGCCGATTTCGTTTTTCAAACCAACTGGATGGTCGCCCACAAACAACACCCGAAAGCCCTTGCCGCGCATGGGGCCGTCGTGCTTGTCACGGCCATCGTGGCAACCGGCGGGATCAGTTGGGGCCTTCTCTGGCTCACCGCGATCCATGTCGCAATCGACGCCATCAAGGCGCGGATGAAACCCCGGCTGGCGGCGTTCCTGATCGACCAGGCAGCGCATCTGGTCACGCTTGCCGCCCTTGCACTTTGGCAGCCCGACCTTTGGTCAACCGGCCTTTGGGCCGACCTGACCCCGCTTCCCACCCTCATGCTTGCCGCCGCAGGGGCAATCCTCGCCACCCGTGCGGGCGGCTTTGCCATCGGCTTTCTCATGGCCCCCTTTGCCGCCAGCCTCCCCGACAAGATCAGCGCCGAAAGCCTGCCCGGCGCGGGCCGCGTCATCGGGCAGTTGGAGCGCGGGCTGATCTTTGCCCTTGTCCTGCTGGGCCAGCCCGAAGGCGTGGGCCTCTTGATCGCCGCCAAGTCGATCCTGCGGTTCGGAGCGGTTCGTGACGACCGCGCCCTGTCGGAATATGTCATCATCGGCACGCTTGCCTCCTTTGCCTGGGCGCTTTTGATGGCCTATGCAACGATTTCCGGCCTTGGCATGCTGCCCCCGCTTGGAATTTCACCCGTCACGCCCTAGATTGACGCCAAAGGAGCCCGCAATGTTTGGCATTCCCGGCAAAGCCGCCGTCACCATGACCCCCGCAGCCCGCAGCCAGATTGCGCGGCTGATGGAACGTCAGGGTTCATCGGGCCTTCGCATCGGCGTCAAGAAGGGCGGCTGCGCGGGCATGGAATACACCATGGACTATGTGTCCTCGGTCAATCCCCTCGACGAAGTGGTGGAACAGGACGGCGCACGGGTGATGATCGCGCCGATGGCGCAGATGTTCCTGATCGGCACCGAGATCGACTTTGAGGCGGGATTGCTGGAGGCGGGATTCAAGTTCCGCAACCCCAACGTCGCCGAGGCCTGCGGTTGCGGCGAATCGATCAAGTTCCGCGATCCCCCCGCCGCCTGAACGACGGACCAGCAGTAAGGCTTTTCCTGCCCGTAGTTTCGCGCTAGGCCTGTCGCGAACAACCGCAGGACCCCTCGCATGAAAAAGCTTGCCGCCGGAAACTGGAAGATGAACGGGACCCAGTCCTCGCTGGCCGAGGTCACGGCCCTGCTGGCCGCCCACCCTGCCCCGACCTGCGAGATGCTGCTGTGTCCGCCCGCCACGCTTTTGACGGCGATGGCTGGCCTGGCCAAAGGCAGCGCGTTGCAGATCGGCGGGCAGGACTGCCACCCCAAGGGTTCAGGCGCACATACCGGCGACATCTCGGCCGCGATGCTGGCTGATGCAGGGGCGGCCTATGTCATCCTTGGCCACTCTGAGCGCCGCAGCGACCATGGGGAGACCGACGCCCTGGTCCGCGCCAAGGCCGAAGCGGCGCTGGCGGCAGGTCTGGTGGCCGTGGTCTGCATTGGCGAGACCGAAGGCCAGCGCGACGCCGGGCAAACGCTGGACGTGATCGGCACCCAGGTTGATGGCTCGATCCCGCTGACGGGCACTGCAGCAACGCTGGTGCTGGCTTACGAGCCGGTCTGGGCCATCGGCACCGGCCGCACCCCCACCCTGGCCGAGATTGCCGAGGTGCACGCCTTCCTCCGCGCCCGCCTGCGCGCCCTGATCGGGGCCGAGGCGGACGGGGTCCGCATCCTTTATGGCGGGTCGGTCAAGCCGTCGAACGCGGTCGAGATTTTCGCCGTGCCGCATGTCGACGGGGCACTCGTCGGCGGGGCCAGCCTGAAGGCCGCCGATTTTGGCGCGATCGTCGCGGCGTTGGCGGCTGCCTGACGACATCCCGGCGTCGGGGACGGGCGGGACCGCCCCGTCCCCCGGTGTCAGAAAGACCCATGGCTATTACCCCTCAAGCTACCTCCGGCGCGGCGCTGACCGCCAATCTGCTTTGCATGTTGTCGATGCTGATCTGGGCGGCAGGCCTTCCGGCCGCTGATCTGATCATTCCGCTGCTGCTGCCCGAACAACTTAACGCGCTGCGGATGGGACTTGCGGCCCTGTTCCTGCTGCCGATCTGGCTGCTGGTCGAGGGTTGGCGCCCGCTAACCCAGGTCAACTGGCCCAAGGGCATCGCCGTGGGCAGCCTGATCGGGCTTGGCGCCTGGTTTCTGGTCTTGGGTCAGGCGCGCGGCGGCCCGGTGACGGTTGCGGTGATTTCAGCGACGATGCCGGTGGTCGGCATGGCACTTGAGGTCGCCCTTGACGGCCGCCGGATCACGCGCGCGCTGGTGGCCGGGCTGCTCTTGGCAGTGGCCGGCGGCTTTCTGGCGCTGGATTTTGGCGCTGGCGGCCCCTCGATTGGGCTGGGCGCACTGTTCTGCTTTGCCTCGGTCGTCAGTTTCACTTTCGGGTCGCGCCTCACTGTGACTGCATTCCCGAACGAAAGCCCGATTGGGCGCACCGCCCTGACCCTGACCGGAGCCGCCATTGCCACCTTTGCCGTGGTGCTGGCGCAAACCGCCTATGGCGTCCCTTTGCCCAGTTTCGCCGCCTGGGGCTGGCCCGAGGTCGGCGCGATCCTGTTGTTCTCGGTCGGCGCGGTCGGCATTGCCCAGCTTTTGTGGATCATGGCGATCGGGCGGATCGGCATCGGGCCGACGACCTTGCACATGAACGCGACGCCATTCTATGTCATGCTGATCCTGTTCGCGGCCGGGGGCAGCTGGAACTGGTCCCACGCCCTTGCCGCTGCAATCGTGGGCCTTGGCGTCCTGATCGCGCAAGGCATGCTGCCCCTGTCCCGCCGGAGCACGACATGAAGACCCTTTCCCAATCGCCCACCGACCCCGCCTTCGTCCAGAACCCCTATCCGTTCTACGAGGTCGCCCGCGCGGCAGGTCCGTTCTTTCACTGGCAGGACTACAACCTGACCTGCACCGGCAACGCGGCTGCGGTGAACGCTATCTTCCGCGACCGCCGCTTTGGCCGTGAACCCATTGAACCGATTGCCTTTCCGCCGCACCTTGCCCCGTTCTACGCCGTCGAGGCGCATTCGATGCTGGAGCTGGAACCGCCCCGCCACACCCGCCTGCGCAATCTGGTGATGCGCGCCTTCACCTCGCGCAGGATTGCAGGGCTTGCGCCCGACATCGCGGCGCTGGCCCACGCGTTGGCCGACAGCTTTCCTGCGGGCGAGTTTGACCTCTTGCAAGCCTTTGCCCAACCCCTGCCCGTCCGCATCATCGCCCGGCTGCTTGGCGTGCCCGAAGACATGGCACCAGACCTGTTGCGCTGGTCGAACGCCATGGTCGGCATGTACATGGCCGGCCGCAGCCGCGCGACCGAAGACCGCGCCGTCGCCGCAACCGAAGCCTTCGTGACCTTCATGCGCGGGTATGTCGAGGAACGCCGCGCCCAGCCCGCCGATGATCTGATCACTCAACTGATCGCCGCCGAAAGCGAGGGCGAGAAGCTTTCGACCGACGAGTTGATCACCACCTGCATCCTGCTCTTGAACGCAGGCCATGAGGCGACTGTCCACACCATCGGCAACGGGGTGAAAACGCTGCTGGAAACAGGGACTCCGGCCTCGGCTCTGGCCCCCGAGACGGTTGAGGCCACGGTCGAGGAAATCTTGCGCTTTGATCCAGCCCTGCACATGTTCACCCGCTACGCCTATACGGATATCGATGTCATGGGCCACACCTTCCAGCGCGGCGATCAGGTGGCGCTTCTCTTGGGCATGGCGAACCGCGACCCGCAGGTCTGGGAACGGCCTGCCACCTTCCGCCCGAGCCGCCCGGTCAAGCCGAACGTCAGCTTTGGCGCAGGCCTGCACTTTTGCGTCGGTGCCCCGCTGGCCCGACTGGAACTGCAGATCGCGCTGCCGATCCTCTTCGCCCGCCACCCCGGCCTGAAACTTGCCGCCCCACCGCGCTATGGCGATGTCTATCACTTCCACGGACTGCGGGCGTTGCAGGTCAAACTCTAAGCCCTTTCATCGTGGTCCAAATATCCCGGGGTCCGGGGCAGCGCCCCGGAGCTTCAAAGCGGCAGGACCGTGGTCGACTTGATCTCTTCCATGCTGAGAAGCGCCGTCACATTGTAGATCCGGACCTCCGAGATCAGCGCCTGATAGAACGTGTCATAGGCCCGCGCGTTCTTGACCCGCACCTTCAGAATATAGTCGATGTCGCCCGCCAGCCGGTGCGCCTCCAGCACCTCGGGTCGTTCGCGCAGGGCTTTCAGGAACTTGCGTTGCCAGTCGGCCTCATGTTCGGAGGTGCGGATCAGGACGAAGAAACACGCCTCCAGACCCAGCGCCTCGGCGTCCAGAATCGCGGTCGTCCGGGTGATCACACCTTGCTCGCGCATGCGGCGGATGCGGTTCCACACCGGGGTCTTTGACGACCCCACTTTCCGCGCGATTTCGTCCAGCGACTGTTCGGCGTCGGTCTGCAGTTCGGACAGGATTTTCCGATCCAGATCATCCAGTTGGGCCGCCATTCGCATCCTCCGCCAAATCGTGGAACCCTGTTCCAATGCCACGCAGTATCGGAACAATCCTCCTTATCTGCAAGGGTCACTGGCCAGAATCCGGGAAAATGTCCTATATTGAGGCAGGAATTCAAAGGTCTCGCCATGCTGCATCAACCTATCCAACCTGTTCTGTTCGTCGGCGCCGGCCCCGGGGCCGCTGATCATCTGACGCTTGGCGCGTTGAAAGCGATCACCTCGGCCGATGTTGTGATCCACGACCGGTTGGTCGGCGACGAGGTGCTGGCGCTGATCCCGCCGCAGGCCCGGCGGATTGATGTCGGCAAGGAGGGCTTTGGGCCTTCAACCGCGCAAAGCTTCATCAATGACACGCTGACAGCACAGGCCATGACCGGCGCGCGGGTGGTCCGGCTGAAAGGCGGCGATTGCGGCATCTTCGGGCGGCTGGATGAGGAGATCGAGGCGCTGGAAGCTCACGGCATCCCCTTTGCCATCCTGCCCGGCCTCACCTCGGCCAGCGTCGCCGCGGCGCGCATCGGGCAGAGCCTGACCCGGCGTGGTCGCAACGCCAGCCTGCGGATCATCACCGGGCATGACATTGCGGGTTTTGCCGAACAGGACTGGCGCGGTCTGGCCCGTCTGGGCGAGGTTGCCGCGATCTACATGGGCAAGAAATCCGCCCGCTTCATTCAAGGCCGCTTGATGATGCACGGCGCCGCCGCCGACACGCCGGTCACGCTGGTCGAAAACGTCAGCCGCACCGATGAGCGTGTGCTGGGCGCCACGCTTGCCACCCTGCCCGATGCCGCCGCCCGTCTGGACGGTCCCGCGATCATCCTGTTCGGCCTTGCCCCCCGGCAAGCAGCCGCCCAACTGTCCATCCTCAAGGAGGCCCGCGCATGAGCCGCCGTTTCACCCCCAAGATCGTCACCGCCAACCTCTTGCGTGAGGGCGATGTGGTCTACCTGACCGCCGATGACCGCTGGTCCGCCCAGCACCACGAGGCCGAGTTGATCGACGACGAAGCCCATGCCCAGATGCGGCTTCTACATGCCGCAGCGCAGAAACTGCTTGTGGTCGGGGCCTATCTCGCCGATGCCAGACCCGGCGCCAAAGGTCCCGAGCCAGTGCATTTCCGCGAGGCATTCCGCACCCGTGGCCCCTCGAACTACAACCACGGCAAGCAAGCCGATTTCGCGTGAGACCCGAGTCGGGGCAAGCCCCGACCTACACCAACCCGTAGGTCGCGGCGTGCCCCGACTCATCTGAAAGCCAAGAGCCACACCATGTATTCCTATTCCGACTTCGATGAATCCTTCGTCCGCGCCCGGGTGGCCCAGTTCACCTCTCAGGTCGAACGCCGCCTTGACGGCAGCCTGACCGAGGAAGAATTTCGCCCGCTGCGGCTGATGAACGGGCTTTACCTGCAACTGCATGCCTACATGCTGCGGGTGGCCATTCCTTATGGCACGCTGTCGCCGCATCAGATGCGCCAGCTGGCGATGATCGCCGACACCTATGACAAGGGTTACGGCCACTTTACCACCCGGCAGAACATCCAGTTCAACTGGCCGAAACTGCCCGAGGTTCCCGCGATCCTTGGCGCGCTGGCCGATGTGGAAATGCACGCGATCCAGACCTCTGGCAACTGCGTCAGGAACGTCACCGCCGACCATTTCGCCGGGGCTGCAGCGGATGAAATCGCCGATCCTCGTCCTTACGCCGAGCTTCTGCGCCAGTGGTCCACCGACCACCCGGAGTTCCAGTTCCTGCCCCGCAAGTTCAAGATTGCCATCACCGGCGCGCCGAATGACCGCGCAGTCACCCGCGCACATGACATTGGCTTGCGGATGGTGCGCAACGCGGCCAAAGAGCCGGGGTTCGAGGTTTTCGTCGGTGGTGGTCTTGGCCGCACCCCGATGATCGGCCTGACCGTGCGCGACTTTCTGCCCGAAGCGGATTTGCTGCCGTATGTCGAGGCGGTCCTGTCGGTCTACAACACGCTGGGTCGGCGCGACAACAAGTACAAGGCGCGGATCAAGATCACCGTGCATGAGACCGGTGCAACCGAGATCACCCGCATGGTCGAAGAGCGTTTCGCCGAATTGCGCCCGCTGTTCGGCGGCAACGATCTGAAACTGCTGGAACATATCCGCGCGGCCTTTGCGCCCCCCGCTTTCCGCAATGCGCCCACCGATGCCTATGACGCCTTCCACAAGGCCGATCCGACCTTTCGCGCCTGGGCTGATACCAACCTCGCCGAGCACCGTAACGACCAGTATGCCATCGTCACGATCAGCCTAAAGGCGCATGGCGAGACGCCCGGCGATGCGACCAGCGATCAGATGCGTCTGATGGCGGACCTTGCCGAACGCTTTGGCCACAGCGATCTGCGCATCAGCCATGAACAAAACGTCATCCTGCCGCATGTCCACAAATCTGACCTGCCCAGCTTGCACGCCGCCTTGACCACAGCGGGCCTTGCGACCGCCAACGTGGGCCTGCTGTCTGACATCATCGCCTGCCCCGGCATGGACTACTGCGCCCTTGCCACCGCCCGGTCGATCCCGGTCGCGCAGGAACTGGCCACGCATTTCGAGGCGCTGAAGCTGGAGCATGAAATCGGTCCCCTCAAGATCAAGATTTCCGGCTGCATCAACGCCTGCGGGCATCACCATGTCGGCCATATCGGCATTCTGGGGCTGGACCGGGCCGGGGTGGAAAACTACCAGATCACCCTTGGCGGTGACGGCACGGAAACCGCCGTCATCGGCGACAAGACCGGCCCCGGCTTTGCCTATACCGAGATTGTCCCCGCCATCGAACGCATCCTGCGCGCCTATCTGGCCTTGCGGCTGGAACCTGCGGAAACCTTCCTGCAAGCCTTCCGCCGGGTCGGCATGGACCCGTTCAAGGCCGCCCTTTACGGCAGCGAAGGCGAGAAGGATGCCGCGTGACCTGCACTCAGGTCCGGTTGCCGAACGGGTGGCCGCGCTGAACGCCCGCTATCGCCACCACTCGGCGACGGCAGTGCTGGAGCATGCGTTAAAGGACGTGGACCTGGGCAAGGTGGCCTTGGTGTCGTCCTTCGGGGCGGAATCGGTGGTGCTTTTGCATCTTGTCAGCGTCATCGCGCCGGAAACTCCGGTCCTGTTCATCGACACGCGGATGCTGTTTGCCGAGACGCTGGAGTATCAGCGCGAGTTGGCCGAAAAGCTGCATCTTTGCGACATCCGCACCATCCGCGCCAATCCGGCCCGGGTGAATTTCGAAGATCCCGACGGCACCCTGCACCAGTTTTCCACCGACGCCTGCTGCGCGGTGCGCAAGATCGAACCCCTTGAACGGGCGCTATCGCAATTCGACGGCTGGATCACCGGGCGCAAGCGGTTCCAGAATGCGGATCGCGGAACGATCGATTTCTTTGAGCCCGAAGGCTACACCCGCATCAAGGTCAACCCGCTTGCGCATTGGGGACGAGAGGATTTGCAGGAGTACATGGTCGAAAACCGCCTGCCCCGGCATCCGCTGGTGGCCAAGGGCTTCCCCTCCATTGGCTGCGCGCCTTGTACGTCGGCGGTGAAACCGGGCGAAGACCCCCGGGCCGGGCGCTGGCGCGGGTCGCAGAAAACCGAATGCGGCATCCATTTCATCGACGGCAAGGCCGTGAAACTATCCAAGGAGAGCGCGGCATGACCGTGATCGTCACCGACACAGGCTTCACCGCCGCCCCTTTTCGCGACATCGTGGCGCTGGCCGATCTTACCGACCAGACCGCAGTTGACCTGTCAAACACCGACGATCCCACGGCGCTGGACGGCCAGCTTGACCACCTGACCCTGATCCGCATCGCCTTTCCCGCCTTCAACGACGGTCGCGCCTTCACGATCGCGCGGCGCTTGCGGATGATGGGCTATGCCGGCCAGCTTCTGGCGCTGGGTCCGGTGATCGCCGACCAATATGCCATGCTGCGCCGGGTCGGCTTTGACGGGGCGGAAATCCCCGACGAGATCGCCGCCCGCCAGCCCGCCGACCAGTGGCAGTTCCGCGCTGACTGGCCGCAGCATCACTATCAGGCCCGCCTGCGCGCCTGACTTTCACATGACCTGAATCAAGGCTAAGGAAGGACGGCCGTCTTAGGCCGACATGACCCCAATGACCAAAGCGACCCTGATGACCGAAAGCAACCCGATCCCTGCCGCCAAGCCGCATCTGCCGGATGCCCAGACCGTCACCAGTGTCACCCACTGGACCGACCGGCTGTTTTCCTTCCGGGTCACCCGGCCCGCGTCTTTGCGCTTTCGCTCGGGCGAGTTCGTGATGATCGGCCTGATGGGCGACACCGGCAAACCCTTGCTGCGCGCCTACTCGATCGCCTCGCCCGCCTGGGATGAAGAGTTGGAGTTCTATTCGATCAAGGTCCCCGATGGCCCGCTGACCAGTCGTTTGCAGCATATCGAGGTCGGGGATGAAATCATCCTGCGCCCAAAACCGGTGGGAACGCTGGTGCATGATGCGCTGCTGCCCGGCAGCCGGCTGTGGTTTCTGGCGACTGGCACCGGCTTTGCGCCCTTTGCCAGCCTCCTGCGCGAGCCCGAGACTTATGAAAAATACGGGTCCGTCATCATGATGCACACCTGCCGCGAGGTGGCGGAACTGGAATACGGCCGCCAACTGGTTGCCAGCTTGCATGACGACCCGCTGATCGGCGAGATGGTGGCGGGCAAGCTGCACTATTATCCGACGACGACGCGTGAGGCGTCGCCCGTGATGGGCCGGATCACTGACAATCTGACGTCAGGAAAGGTCTTCACCGACCTGAACCTGCCACCGATGAACCCGGAAGAAGACCGCGCGATGGTCTGCGGCAGTCTGGCCTTCAACCATGACGTCAAGGCGGTGCTTGAAGGTTTTGGTCTGCACGAAGGCGCCAATTCCGAACCGCTGGAGTTTGTGGTCGAAAAGGCCTTTGTCGGCGACGGGATCTGACCGCCGCTTTTCCAACCTTACTGGCGCTATCGCTGCAGTCAGCAAACGAAAAGGCCCCGGGGATGTCCCCGGGGCCTTCTGCATTCCGACAGATGCCGAAGATTACATGCCAAGCGCGGTTTTGACCTGCGCGATAGTGTCAGCAACCAGCGCCGGGTTGGTCTTTGCAGCCTCAACCGCGGTCTTCAGCGTGGTCTTGGTCGCATCGTCCAGGGTCGAGGCGTCGACCAGCGCCGCAACGGCTGCGGCGTCGAAGGTTGCCGGATCAAGAGCAGCCGGGACAGCAGCAGCTTCGGCAGCAGCAGCTTCTGCGGCAGCAGCTTCGGCAGCGGCAGCTTCAGCGGCGGCAGCTTCAGCGGCGGCAGCTTCGGCAGCAGCGGCTTCGGCAGCGGCAGCTTCAGCGGCGGCAGCTTCAGCGGCGGCAGCTTCGGCAGCAGCGGCATCGGTTTCTGCGGTTGTGGCGTCGGTCGCCGCAGCAGCAGCTTCAGCTGCAGCGGCTTCTTGTGCCGGCTTGTAGCTGAACTGGTAGTAGCCGCCGCCTGCAAGCAGGACGACGATCGCACCGATGATTACGTTTCTGTTCATGTCAACTTCTCC
>CAIXBE010000060.1 GCA_903917595.1 uncultured Rhodobacterales bacterium | reverse complement strand
GCGCTGGCGCCACAATGTTGCGAATTCGACTTTAGGTCAACCGGATGCGGGGCAAATGGGGCCTCGCAAAGCTAATCCTTTCTTGACCGGGGAGCAGCCTTCGGCTAGCGTTCAGTCCAATATTTAGCTTTGGAGCCAGCCGTGACGTCGGCAATCGTAGTAGTAACCACCGCGCCAGGACCGGGTCGGCTTTAGCCGAATTCCCGCGAATGGCGCACGACCGGGCCCCCAGAGGGCCTTTTTTGTTGCCGAAATTCCAGCACGCCCGAGATGGAACGCACGCGTACGAGACGGAGTAGATAAGATGTCGAAGAAAATGACCGGCGCCGAAATGGTGATCGAAGCCCTGAAGGATCAGGGCGTGGACACGATTTTTGGATATCCCGGCGGCGCCGTATTGCCGATCTACGACGCGCTGTTCCAGCAGAACTTCGTCCAGCATGTTCTCGTGCGCCATGAACAGGGCGCCGCACATGCGGCTGAAGGTTATGCGCGCTCCACCGGCAAGGTCGGCGTGTTGCTCGTCACCTCGGGCCCCGGCGCGACGAATGCCGTGACGGGCCTCACCGACGCCTTGCTCGATTCCATTCCGCTTGTTTGCATCACCGGCCAGGTGCCGACCCATCTCATCGGGTCCGACGCCTTTCAGGAATGCGATACGGTTGGCATCACGCGCCATTGCACGAAGCACAATTATCTCGTGCGTTCGATAGAGGACTTGCCGCGCATCCTGCACGAAGCCTTTTACGTCGCCCGCAGCGGGCGTCCCGGTCCCGTCGTCATCGATCTGCCGAAGGACGTGCAGTTCTCCACCGGCGAATACATGTTTAACGAGAACATCCAGCATCGCACCTATCAGCCGCGACTGAAGGCCGAGGCCGACCTTATTCGCAAGGCTGTCGAGATGATGGCTGCGGCGAAGAAGCCTGTTTTCTACACCGGCGGCGGCGTTATCAATTCAGGCCCGGCGGCGAGCGAATTGCTGCGCGAACTCGTGGCCCTGACGAACTTCCCCATCACGTCCACGTTGATGGGGCTAGGCGCCTATCCGGCGTCGGGCAAGAATTGGCTCGGCATGCTTGGCATGCACGGCACCTACGAAGCCAACCATACGATGCACGATTGCGATCTTATGATTGCTGTCGGCTCGCGCTTTGACGACCGCATCACTGGCCGTCTTGATGCTTTCTCGCCCAATTCAAAGAAGATTCACATCGACATCGACCCGTCCTCGATCAACAAGAACGTCAAGGTCGATCTGGGCATCATTGGCGATTGCGGCCATGTTCTGGAAGACATGATTGGCTTGTGGCGCAGCGGCGCAAAGAAATCAGACGCGACTGCGCTGGGCGAATGGTGGGAGCAGATCGACGAGTGGCGCGCCCGCAAGTCGCTCGCCTACAAGAATTCGAAAGAAGTCATCAAGCCGCAGTATGCGGTGCAGCGCCTCTATGAACTGACGAAGGACCGCAACACCTACATCACCACGGAAGTGGGCCAGCACCAGATGTGGGCGGCGCAATTCTATCACTTCGAGGAGCCCAATCGCTGGATGACGTCCGGCGGACTTGGCACGATGGGTTATGGGCTTCCTGCTGCGATTGGCGTGCAGATGGCGCATCCTGACGCGCTTGTCATCGACATCGCGGGCGAAGCGTCGATCCTGATGAACATGCAGGAGATGTCGACCGCCACGCAATATCGTCTGCCGGTGAAGATTTTCATCCTGAACAACGAGTACATGGGCATGGTCCGCCAGTGGCAGGAATTGCTGCACGGTCAGCGCTATTCCAGCTCGTGGTCCGAAAGCCTGCCCGATTTCGTGAAACTGGCCGAGGCTTTCGGCTGCAAAGGCATCCGCATCGACGACCCCAAGCACCTTGACGACGCGATCCTGGAGATGCTGGCCTACGACGGCCCGGTGATCTTTGACTGTCGCGTCGAAAAGCACGAAAATTGCTTCCCGATGATCCCGTCAGGTAAGCCACACAACGAGATGCTCTTGGGCGACGCGGATACGCAAGGGGTGATAGGGGCCAAGGGGGCGGTGTTGGTTTAGGAGATTGCGGATGCAAGAGTATTTGCCCCACTCGTCTATCCTATGGCTGCTGGTCGCCCTGTTCGTGTCGGCTTTTGAGATTTTGCGCTGGCGGAGCGTTCCGAATATGCTCGCCCAGCACAAAGCGACCGTACCGGTCTATATCAACGCCGCTATGCTAGTGTTTTGCATCGCGGTGGTGTTTGCAGAGGCGAGCATATGGTGATTTAGCGGCTTCTTTCCAGCGCTGGCTGCATTTGGCATTGCTTGGAGCGTCACAATGGTTGCCAGCGGCATTGTTATGCCGCTCGTCTTCAGAGGCGACAATTGGTTCCCGTGTACATTGGCATGCCTAGCCATTTGGCCGGTCGCTTTTTTTCTGTGTCGACAAGTCTATCGGCTTCTTTGGATCAACTAAGAAAACTTTCGGGGTACGCAGACCATGTCCGCACTGAACATCAAGAAAGGCTCGACGAGCCACTCCGCCTACGAACTTCGCACCTCCAACAGCGAGGTCGAGGAAAGCCACACCCTTGCGGTGATTGTCGAAAACGAACCCGGCGTCCTGGCCCGCGTGATCGGGTTGTTCTCGGGGCGCGGTTACAACATCGACAGCCTGACCGTGGCCGAGGTGGACCATACCGGCCACCGCAGCCGGATCACCGTGGTCACCCGTGGCACCCCCGCCATCATCGACCAGATCGAGGCGCAGCTGCGCCGGATGGTGCCGGTCCATGCGGTGCATGACCTGACGATGGACGGGCCAAGCGTCCAGCGCGAACTGGCGCTGTTGAAGGTGGCTGGCCAGGGGGCGGCACGGGTCGAGGCGCTGCAACTGGCCGAGATCTTCCGGGCCAATGTGGTCGATTCGACGCTGGAAAGTTTCGTGTTCGAGATGACCGGCACCCCCGACAAGATCGACGCCTTTGCCGACCTCATGCGCCCGCTGGGCCTTCTGGAGATCGCCCGCACCGGCGTCGCAGCCCTGTCGCGCGGGATGTGATCTGAACTTTGTTCTGACCCTGATAGTGGACGACCGATGGACTGGCTTGCGTTGCTCGACTTGAAAACCGTGCCGCTCAAGCGGTTCATCGCGAATGTGATCGCGCCACATCCCAGCACGCTGGGTCATCCGCTCTTCAGCGCCAGGCTCAAGGATCGCAAACGACGCTGGCAAACCGAAAATCAACCCCACCCCCTTGAGGCGGTTGCTTCGAAGGTCGATGGCCAGAATTACATGCGGTCGCTGGGCTACGCGGTCCCCGAGGTTTATGGGACCTATCCCTCACTCGACGAGATTCCTCGCTTTGAGGATCTTCCCAGAAACTTTGTCCTGAAGCCGACGATGGGCTGGTCCTCGGCAGGCGTGTTTCTGATGCGCGACGGCGTTGACTGGTTCAGCAAACGCCGCCTTGCCCGCGACGATCTGATCCGCGCGGCCAAATCCTTTACCGGGTCCGGACGGCAGGGGATCACCGGGCCATGGATTGCCGAAGAGTTGCTCGTCAGCTTCGATGGACAGGGTAGACCGGCGCCTGACTACAAGCTCTACTGCTTTGGCCCCAAAGTTGTCATAGTTCAAATCTGCAATCGTGTCAGCCTGCGGATGAGGGAAAATCAGAACTGGATCCGTAGTCCTGAATGGCGCCCACTGCCGTTTCGGCTGCAGTGGGCGCTTTACCCCGATCCCTCTTTGCCGCCCAAACCGCCATTCCTGGACGAACTGCTCAGGATCGCCTCGGATGTCGGTGGAAAGTTGAACATTTTCGTCCGAATCGACATGTATGCGACAGATCGCGGACCTGTTTTCGGCGAATTCACGGACTTTCCGAACGCGGGCAAGTCCTTCACACCGCGCGCAAACGCGTGGTTGGGATCGCACTGGAAAACGAAAGATGGCGGGATGTAGGTTCCGGCTGCCCTGTGATGCGGACAGACCTCTCTCCTGCAACAGCGGAACACCGTGTCACTTGTTCAGAATATCGCGCAGCCGCGCTTCATCGGCCTCCGACAAGGTCGCCTCCGGCACCAACCGCCGCCGCCCCGCCGCTAATGCCACCGCGACCCCGGCCAGCAGCAACGCCGGTCCGGCCAGCCACAGGATCAGGTTCGCTCCCTCGGCGCGCGGGTTGAACAGGACCCCCTCGCCGTATCGGTCGACGATATAGTCTACCACCTCGGCGTCCGTATCCCCCGCCACCAGCCGTTCGCGGATGATCAGCCGCAAGTCCCGGCTGATCGGGGCGCTGCTGTCGTCGATCGTCTCGCCCTGACAGACCGGGCAACGGATGTCGCGGCTGATATCGCGGGCGCGGGCCTCCAATGCAGGATCGGCCAGCATCTCATCGGGCTGCACCGCCCAGACCGGCGCGACCATCAGAAAGAGCGCCAGAATGTAGGGTGGGCAATAGGTCGGTATTTTCGATACCCGAAAAAACCGACGTGCCCACAATGACTTGCCCCCCCGCCTCATTCCGCAGGCACCCCCGCCGGGGCCTTGCGTGCGCCCGCCGCCACCCGATAGCGCCGGTCCGACAGGCTGAGGAACCCGCCAAAGGCCATCAGCAGCGCACCGCCCCAAAGCCAGTTGGCAAAGGGCTCGATGTAACTGCGCACCGCCCAGCCGCCGCCGGACTGCTTGTCGCCCAAGACCAGATACAGGTCGCGCCAGAAGCCATAGTCGATGGCCGCCTCGGTCGTCGGCATCGCTGCCACCGGATAGATGCGCTTTTCGGGGTTAAGGACCACCACCAACGCACCGGCCCGGGTGACCGTCATTGTGGCCATGGTCGACAGGTAGTTCGGCCCTTCGACCTCACGCACATCGTCCAGCCGCACGTCATAGGACCCCAGCGGGAAGGTCTCGCCAATCTGCACGATGCGGATATCCTCGACCTTCCAGGCGTTCATTGCCGCCACCGCAAAGATCGTGACGCCAAGCCCCGCATGGGCCGTGGTCTTGCCCCAGTCGGCACGCGGCAACCGGGTCAGCCGCGCCAGCCGCGACGCAAAGTCTTCGCGCCCTGTCCGCCCCCAAAGGTCGGTAATCGTGCCAAACACCACCCAGGCCCCAAGGCCAAGGCCCAGCGGGCCAAGCGCCGTCCGCCCGGTCTGCAGCGCAAAGGCCAGCGCGACCAGCGCCAGGGACAAGACCAGCGCCGGAATCAGCCCACGCAACGACCGCGCCAGATCGCCCCGCTTCCAGGCCAGCATTGCCCCCGCAGGCAGGATCAACGCCAGCAGCACCATGAACGGGGTGAAGGCGGCATTGAAGAACGGCTCCCCGACGCTCAGGTCACGCCCGAGCAACATTGTCCCGACCAAAGGCCAGATTGTCCCAATAAAGACAACAAACGCCGCGACACTTAGCAGGATGTTGTTGGCGACGATCGCGCTTTCGCGACTGACCATACCGAAAATTCCTCGCGCCTCCATCGCCCCGGCACGCAAGGCAAAGAGGACCAGCGCGCCGCCGGTAAAGACGCCCAATATCATGAGGATGAAGATGCCACGCTCGGGGTCATTGGCGAAGGCATGAACCGATGTGATCACCCCCGACCGCACGATGAACGTGCCGATCAGGCTGAACCCAAAGGCCATGATTGCCAAGAGCACCGTCCAGGCCTTCAACGTCTCACGCTTTTCGACGACGACCGCCGAATGGACCAGCGCACCGGCCAGCAGCCAGGGCATGAAGCTGGCGTTTTCCACCGGGTCCCAGAACCAGAACCCGCCCCAGCCCAGCTCATAATAGGCCCACCACGACCCCAATGCGATGCCGATGGTCAGGAAAACCCATGCCGCCAGCGTCCAAGGCCGGACCCAGCGGCCCCAGGCAGCATCGACCCGGCCTTCGATCAGGGCGGCGACGGCAAAGCTGAACGCCATCGAAAGCCCGACATAGCCCAGATACAGGAACGGCGGATGAAAGGCCAAACCGGGGTCCTGCAGCAAGGGGTTCAGATCCTCACCGTCAAGCGGCGGCATCGCCAGACGCCAGAACGGGTTTGACGTCAGCAGCAGGAAGGCCATGAACGCCACCCCGATCATCGCCTGCACCGCCAGCACCCGCGCGCGCAACCGCACCGGCAGGTTACCGCCAAAGACCGCCACCGCCGCGCCATAGACCGCGAGGATCAGCACCCACAGCAGAAGCGACCCTTCGTGGTTCCCCCAGACGCCCGACACCTTGTAAAGCATCGGTTTAAGCGTGTGCGAATTCGACACCACCACCGCCAGCGAGAAATCCGACGTAACGAACGCCCAGGTCAGCGCCGCGAAGCTGCCGGCGATCAGAGTCAGTTGCAGCCCCGCCGCAGGCCCGGCCAGCGCCATCAGCGCCGCATTGCCCCGCTGCGCGCCCCACAACGGCAGCGTGGCCTGCACCAGCGCCACCATCAGCGCCAGGATCAGCGCGAAATGCCCAAGCTCGACGATCATGACCAACCCCTTCACGTTGCGATGATGATAGTCCGGGCAGGCCCCCGGCGAAAGCCCTGCGACCATCCGCAGCACCTTTCGGGCAGAATGCCGGGTTCGCGGCCGGATTCCCGCCGAAATGCCGGTTGCCAGCGGCCAAGCCCCGCCGCTACACCGGACCAAAGCGGAGGACCCAATGCCCAAGACCATCCTGATCGGCGCGCCCATCGACACCGGCCAAAGACGCGCCGGCTGCCTGATGGGCCCCGCCGCCTACCGCGTCGCCGGGATCGCCCGCGAGGTAAGTTCCGAAGGCCACGGCGTCCAGGATTGGGGCGACCTTGTCCTGCCCGAGTTGAAGCCGGTGACCTGCCCGAACCCGGCGGTGCATGACCTTGCCGAAACCGTCGCCTGGGCCGAGATCCTGATGGACCGCGTCGATGACGCCCTGTCGCAGGGTGGCTTTCCGATCATCATGGGCGGCGACCACTCGCTGGCCCTTGGGTCGGCCGCTGGCGCTGCCGCCTATGCCAAACGGCAGGGTCGGCCGCTGTTCCTTCTGTGGCTGGATGCGCACTCCGATTTCCACACGCCTCTGACCACGACCAGCGGCAACCTCCATGGCACGCCCTTGGCCTATATCGCCGGGCGCGACGGGTTTGACGCCTTTCCGCCCTTCCCCATTCCGGTTCCCGCCCACCGCATCTGCATGTTCGGCATCCGGTCGGTCGATCCCGCCGAACAGGCCGCGATGCAGGAGCGCGACATCGCGATCAACGACATGCGCGTCATCGACGAGCGTGGCATCGTCGCCCCCTTGCGCGAATTCCTGGCCCTGTGCCGCGCCGAAGGCGGCATGCTGCACGTCAGCCTGGATGTAGATTTCCTTGACCCCACCATTGCCCCCGCCGTCGGAACCACCGTCCCCGGTGGCACCACCCACCGCGAGGGTCATCTGGTGATGGAGCTTCTGCATGAATCCGGCCTTGTGACCTCGCTTGACCTTGTGGAGCTGAACCCCTTCCTCGATGATCGAGGCATGACCGCGCGGCTGATGGTCGATCTGGTCGGGTCATTGATGGGCAAAAAGGTCTTCGACCGCCCGACAAGATCGAAATGACAGGGAGCAAATGATGGCCCTGAACCTTGTCCCTTTTGTCAGCGTTGACAAAATGATGCAGCTTGTCCTTCACCTAGGGATCGAGCGCGTCCTTGTTGACCTTGTAGCCGAAATCGAGGCTGACTTCCGCCGCTGGCCCCTGTTCGACAAGACGCCGCGTGTGGCCAGTCATTCCGATGTCGGCGTCATCGAACTCATGCCCACCTCAGACGGCGAAACCTACGGCTTCAAATATGTAAACGGCCACCCGGCCAACATGAAGCAGGGCTTGCAAACCGTTACCGCTTTTGGACTTTTGGCCGATGTGGCGACGGGTTACCCTGTGCTTTTGTCGGAAATGACTATCCTCACCGCGCTTCGCACCGCCGCAACTTCTGCGATGGCAGCAAAATGGTTGGGTCCGAAGACCGAAGTCATGGCCCTGATCGGCAACGGAGCGCAGGCCGAATTTCAGGCGCTGGCATTCCACAAGGTCTGTGGCATCCGTGAGGTCAGACTTTACGACATTGACCCCGCCGCCACCGCGAAATGCGTGAAAAACCTTGCAGGGCGGGGATTTACGGTCACTTCCTGCACAACCCCCGAAGCAGCAATTCAGGGTGCCGGGATCATCACGACCGTCACCGCCGACAAGCAATATGCCACTATCCTGACCGACAACATGGTGGGCGCAGGCGTGCATCTGAACGCCGTCGGCGGCGATTGCCCCGGCAAGACCGAACTCCATCGCGACATTCTTCTGCGGTCGTCCATTTTCGTCGAATACCCCGAACAATCCCGTGTTGAAGGCGAGATACAACAGCTGGCCCCCGACCACCCGGTCACTGAACTTTGGCGCGTCATTGCGGGTGAGGTTCCGGGCCGCACCAGCCCGGCTGAGATCACGCTTTTTGACTCCGTCGGCTTTGCGATCGAGGATTTTTCAGCTTTGCGCTATGTCCTTGGCAAAATTAAGGAAACCGGGCTTTTCGACAATCTTGACATGATTGCCGACCCCGACGATCCGCGCGACCTGTTCGGGATGATCCTGCGCGCCTCCTGAACCGCGCCGGTTCGCATCGCCCACCATTGCACCCAACAGCTTGGATGGTGTAACTTGGCACCAACCAAATCTTGGGCCGCAATGGCTAGTCAGGGCAGACCGTGACCGACACTCCCGAAGACATCGACGCCGCAGGAACCGAGCCGGTCCGGCCAGTCTATGACGGGCCGCAGATCGACATCGCGGCCGAGATGAAGACCGCCTATCTTGACTACGCGATGAGCGTGATCGTCTCTCGCGCCATTCCCGACCTGCGCGACGGTTTGAAACCCGTTCACCGCCGCATCCTGTTTGCGATGCACGAAAGCGGCAACGGTCACGACAAGCCCTATCGCAAGTCCGCCCGTCCCGTGGGCGACACGATGGGTAAATACCACCCCCACGGCGACAGCGCGATCTACGACGCGCTGGTGCGGATGGCGCAGCCTTTCAGCATGTCGCTGAAACTCCTTGATGGACAAGGGAATTTCGGTTCCATGGACGGCGATAGTGCCGCCGCGATGCGCTATACCGAAGTGCGGATGGACAAGCCCGCCGCTTTTCTTCTGGCCGATATTGACAAGGAAACCGTCGACTTTCAGGACAACTATGACGGCAAGGACAAGGAGCCGACCGTCCTTCCCGCCCGCTTTCCGAACATGCTGGTCAACGGCGCTGGCGGCATCGCGGTCGGCATGGCCACCAACATCCCGCCGCACAATCTGGGCGAGGTCATCGACGGCACGCTGGCTCTGATCGAAAATCCCGACATCAGCATGGAAGCGCTGATGGAGATCATTCCCGCCCCCGATTTCCCCACCGGCGGCCTGATCCTGGGCCGTTCCGGCGCGCGCAAGGCCTATCTTGAAGGGCGCGGGTCGGTCATCATCCGCTCGAAGACCCATATCGAAGAGGTCCGCAAGGACCGCTGGGCGATCATCATCGACGAGGTGCCCTATCAGGTCAACAAGGCCGCGATGATCGAAAAGATCGCCGAAATGGTCCGTGACAAGCGGATCGAAGGTATCTCGAACATCGCCGACGAAAGCGACCGGATCGGTATCCGCGTGGTGATCGAACTGAAACGCGACGCAACCGCCGATGTTGTGCTGAACCAGTTGTTCCGCTTTTCCACCATGCAGGTCAGCTTTGGCTGCAACATGCTCGCACTGAACGGCGGGCGGCCGGAACAACTGACGCTGCGCGACTTCCTAAGCTATTTCATCACCTTCCGTGAAGAAGTTGTCGCGCGCCGCACCGCACATGAGTTGCGAAAGGCGCGTGAACGCAGTCACATCCTGTGCGGTCTGGCCGTCGCCGTGTCGAACGTGGACGAAATTGTCCGCACCATCCGCGCCAGCGCCGATGCCGCCGAAGCGCGCGAAAAGCTGATGACCCGCCGCTGGCCCGCGCATGATATTGTCCAGTATATCAAGCTGATCGACGATCCCTCTCATACGATCAACGACGACGGCACCTACAACCTGTCCGAGGTCCAGGCCCGCGCAATTCTTGAGTTGCGCCTGCAGCGTTTGACCGCGCTTGGCGTCAAAGAAGTGACTGACGAACTTGAGGAACTGGCGGCCAAGATCAAGGATTACCTTGATATTCTGGGTTCCCGCGACCGGATCATGGAGATCATTTCGGACGAGTTGCGCGAGGTTCGCGCCCTGTTCGCTGTTCCGCGTCGCACCGAGATTGTCGACTGGTCTGGCGACATGGAAGACGAAGACCTGATCGAGCGTGAGGATATGGTCGTCACCATCACGAGCGGTGGTTACATCAAACGCACGCCTTTGGTCGAGTTCCGGTCACAGAACCGGGGCGGCAAGGGTCTGGCCTCGATGCAGACCAAGGACGACGATGTAGTCACCACGCTTTTCGTTGCAAATACACATACTTGGCTGTTGTTCTTCACAACCGATGGCATGGTCTACAAACTGAAGACCTGGCGCCTGCCGCTTGCGGGTCGCACCGCGAAAGGCAAGGCGTTGGTCAACATACTGCCGATCGAAGGTGGTGTTTCCATCGCCGCCCTGATGCCGGTCGATGTACCGGAAGAGGACTGGGCGAACCTGCAGATCGTCTTTGCGACCTCGGACGGCGACGTGCGGCAGAACGACCTGTCCGACTTCACCAACGTCAAGCGCAACGGCAAGATCGCGATGAACTTGCCCGAGGGGATCACGCTGGTCAACGCCGCCATTGCCGACGATACCGACGACATCATGCTGGTGACCGAAGGTGGCCGCGCCATCCGTTTCTCGACCACCGAAATCCGCGTCTTCAAATCGCGCGGGTCAACCGGCGTCCGCGGCATCCGGCTGGCTGATGGGGATCACGTCGTGTCGATGTCGATCATCCGCCACTTCGAGGCTGATCCGGCCGAACGCGAAGCCTACCTCAAACAGCGCCGCCTGATGGCAGGGGTCACGGAAGACGAGACCGATGACGAGGAGGAAACCGTTGCCGCAGGCCAACTTAGCCCGGAACGTTACAGTGAGATGTCCGCTGCCGAAGACCTGATCCTGACCATCACCAAGGGCGGCTCGGGCAAGCTTTCGTCCAGCCACGACTACCCCGTCAGGGGCCGTGGCGGCATGGGCGTCAAGGCGATTTCCCCGGGTCCACGGGGCGGCCGCATCATCGCGTCCTTCCCGGTCACGACCTCTGACCAGATCATGCTGGCCACCTCCACCGGCCAGTCGATCCGGGTGCCGGTCGACCAGATCAGCTTCCGCTCGCGGTCGGCTGGCGGGGTCAAGGTGTTCAACGTGGCCAATGACGAAGAGGTGGTTTCCGTCGCCCGCATTGCCGATCAGGGCGATGACCAGACTTGAAGCACGCCTCGCAGCCCTTACTGCTGCGGGGCAAACCACCACCTACGGAGCTCTGGCGAAAGAGCTTGGCCTAAGGGTAATCGAGCTTACCGCCAGACTTGAATCTCTGATGGAGGACGATACCGCCAAAGGTCGTCCCTTGCGCGCCGCCTTGCTGAACGCACGGGGCACTGACCTTCCGGCGCGGGGGTTCTTCGACAAGGCCGCGGAACTGGGCACGGTTGTCACCGACCGCGTCGCTTGGGTTGCCGACCAGCGCAGGCGCCTTTCTGCACAGAACCAACCATAGTCATGTGCATCAGCGCAGATGCGCCATGCGCTATTGCCCAGTTTGCACCAACCTGCCTTCCGCTATGGTGCAGCATCCCGGCAAAGACCGGGACCACGCGTCAAGGGATCATCCATGGAACAGCTTAAAACCTACGCCCCGCTTATCGCCCGCATCTTCATCGGCGGCTTCTTCCTTCTGGCTGGCGTCGGCAAGGCCGCCGACATCGCTGGCACCGCTGGCTATATGGAAATGGTCGGCCTCCCCGGCATCCTCGCCTGGCCCGCAGCCATCTTCGAAATAGCCCTCGGCCTCAGCCTGATCCTGGGCTTCCAGATCCGCCTTGCCGCGCTGGCGGGTGCTGCCTTCTGCATCGTCACCGCCGTCCTGTTCCACAACAACTTTGCCGATCAGACGCAGATGATCATGTTCCTCAAGAACTTCTCGATCGCCGGCGCGTTCCTGATGTTCTTCGCCAACGGCGCCGGGAAATTTGCTGTCGACAAGGCGTAAGCCCGGTCACAACGCATCAAAGCCGGGGGCCCTGCGTCCCCGGCTTTTCTTTTCCGCCGAACCGGCCTACATCGGCGACATGAGCAAAACTCTTCACATCATCGGCGGCGGCATGGCGGGCTCTGAAGCTGCCTGGGCCGCAGCAAACGCGGGCATTCCCGTGGTCATTCACGAGATGCGCCCCAAGGTTGGCACCTTCGCCCACCGCACCGGCGATTTCGCGGAAATGGTCTGTTCAAACTCGTTTCGGTCGGACGACCATGAGCAGAACGCCGTCGGCCTGCTGCATTGGGAAATGCGCACGGCGGGCGGTCTGGTGATGGAGATGGCCGAAAAGTATCGCCTTCCCGCAGGTGGCGCGTTGGCCGTTGACCGCGATCCCTTTGCCGCTGCCGTCACCGAAAGGCTTAAGTCGCACCCGCTGATTTCCACCTCTTATGATGAGGTTACCGATCTTCCCTCATCCGGTCACTGGATCATCGCAACCGGCCCCCTGACCAGCCCGGCGCTGGCTCAGTCCATCCGCAGCGCCACCGGGGCCGAGGCGCTGGCCTTTTTCGACGCCATCGCCCCCATCGTCTATGCCGACAGCATCGACATGGACGTGGCATGGCTGCAAAGCCGTTATGACAAGGGCGAGACCGAGGACGAACAGAAGGCCTATATCAACTGTCCGATGACCAAGCCCGAGTATGAGGCCTTCATCGACGCCCTTCTGGCGGCTGAGAAGACCGAATTCCATGAGGGCGAAACGGCGGGCTACTTCGATGGCTGCCTGCCGATCGAGGTCATGGCGGAACGGGGCCGCGAGACCCTGCGCCACGGACCGATGAAACCGGTGGGCCTGACCAATGCGCACAATCCCGACGAAAAGGCCTATGCTGTGGTGCAGCTGCGCCGCGACAACAAGCTGGGCACGCTTTACAACATCGTCGGCTTTCAGACCAAAATGAAGTATGGCGCGCAAGCCGCTGTTTTTAAATTGATTCCCGGCTTGGAAGATGCCAGCTTTGCCAGGCTTGGCGGCATCCACCGCAACACATTCATCAACTCACCGACGCTGCTGGATGATCAGATGCGGTTGAAATCGCACCCGCATATCCGCTTTGCCGGCCAGATCACCGGCGTTGAAGGCTATGTCGAAAGCGCCGCGATGGGCCTTTTGGCGGGCCGGATGGCCGCTGCCGAGATCAAGGGCGAAACCCTGCCGCCACCGCCCCCCGAAACCGCCATGGGTGCCCTGATCACCCACATCACCGGCGGGGCCGAGGCCAAGACCTTCCAGCCGATGAACGTCAACTTTGGCCTTTTCCCCCCGATTGATGCCAAGGGTGGCCGCCGGGGCCGCACGGTGCGCTACAAGGCCTATACCGACCGCGCCAAAGATGCGTTTACCCAGTGGCTCGGGTAACCCGCTTCGCCCCATCTCCGACCGGCCCGCTACATCTGGGCCACGCCTATGCCGCCCTTGTTGCCGCAGACCGGGGCGACATGTTTGTCCTTCGGATCGAGGACATCGACGGTTTGCGGTCGAAGCCCGAATGGGAACAGGCGATCGTTGACGACCTGACCTGGTTGGGCCTGCGCTGGGAAGAACCGACCATGCGACAGTCAACCCGCTTGCCCGCCTATCAGGACGCATTGGAAAACCTTTCCACACAAGGCCTTACCTACCATTGCACCTGCACGCGAGGCGATATTCGCAACGCACTGTCGGCGCCGCAGGAAGGTGCCACGATCATCGGCTCGGACGGACCGATCTATCCCGGCACCTGCCGCGACCGGAACCGGACGGAGGGTGCTATCCGGCTGAACATCAGCGCGGCGATGGACCGGTTGGGCGAGGTCAGCTTTCAGGAAACCGGTATGCGCGCCGGCTTATGGAACTTTGATGCCGCCTGGATGGTGCACGACATTGGCGATATCGTGCTTGCCCGCCGCGATATTGGCACCTCGTATCACCTTGCGGTCGTGGTGGATGATGCGGCCCAGGGCATCACCGAGGTGACCCGGGGCGAGGACCTGTTCGACGCAACGCCGATTCATGTCGTCCTGCAGCGCCTTCTGCATCTACCGACGCCGGTCTACCACCACCACCGCCTGATCCGCGACGATCAGGGCAAGCGGCTGGCCAAGCGCGACGACGCCCGCGCGCTGTCGAAGTATCGGGCCGAGGGGGCGACCCCGGCCGATATTCGGCGGATGGTCGGGCTATAGCGGCTTGGTCAGTTCGACCACGTCCCCGTCGCGGATCGCGGTGTAAAAGCAAGACTGCCGCCCGGTATGGCAGGCTGGGCCGTCCTGTTCGACCATTGCCAGCAGGCAATCGCGGTCGCAATCCAGCCGCAGTTCCACCAGCCGCTGATGGTGCCCCGAGGTTTCACCCTTGACCCAGAACTCCGACCGCGACCGTGACCAATAAGTGACCTTGCCGGTCGCCAAAGTGGCCGCAACCGAGGCCGCATTCATCCAGGCCAGCATCAGCACCTCTCCCGAGGCGTGATCCTGCGCCACGCAAGGGATCAGTCCCTGGGCATCAAACTTCAGAGACGCGGGGTCGAAAGGCATGGGCTTCTCCTTGGCAGTCGGGCGGTGCGGGGCTACATACTGCCTGCAGTAAGGACATACCATGAGCGACAGCGACCTGATCAAGCTCTACTCGACCCGCATTCTGGCGCTTGCGGCGGATATCCCGTTTCTTGGGCGGCTTTCGGCACCTGACGGAACGGCCCGCCGGCGGTCGCCGCTGTGTGGGTCCACCGTCACCGCGGATGTCGTTGTGAAGAACGGCCGGGTGGCGGAATTTGCCCAGGATGTGAAGGCCTGCGCGTTGGGGCAGGCGTCTGCCGCCCTGTTGGGGCAGGTCGTCATGGGGCGCAGTCTGGCCGAGTTGCAAGCCGCCCGCGATGCCCTTTCTGACATGCTGCGGGGCGGCGGGCCAGTGCCCGCAGCGCCTTTCAACGGTTATGAGGTCCTGATCCCTGCAAAGGACTACAAGAACCGCCATGCGTCGATCCTGTTGGCACTTGAGGCCGTCTGCGAGGCTATGGAAGCCGCCGCATAAAAAAACCGCCGCACATCCAAACGGATGGCGGCGGCAGTAGCGCGTCTGGAAATGGCGGACGGCGGGCCAAGTGATTGGCGGAAAGGCCGCCCCCGTTTGGGGACAGAGCGCGGGGCAGAAACGATCAGGAAAGGCCGGGCAGCGATAGCACGGCGAAAAGCAGAACAAACAGGGCGGCAAGCCCGACCAGATCCTCAACCGCACCGCGCGGGGTGCTGGCCAACAAAGCTCGTATCGCGTCTTTCATCTGGTTCTCCACATTTGTTGCCGTATTGTTCTTATTAATCGTTAACCTTGTAAAGAACTTTTTAAGAACATTTGAGAACATTCTGCATACACGGCTCCGCGCTCCCTTGCGGGCGCTTGTCGCTGGCTCAAGCGACGACGGCCCGAAAGGGCAGGACACGCGGCGTCTACCCGACCGAAATCAACCGGATCGCCCGGTCCTGATCCATCAGCCACATCAGCATCCGCGCCGCCTGCCCCCTTGGGCTGACCAGCCCGGGGTCGTCATGCAACAACTTGCGCGCGTCCGACTGCGCCAGCGCCATCAGGCTTGCCTGCCGTTCAAGATCCGCAACCTTGAACCGGGGCAGACCCGATTGCGCTGTGCCAATCAGATCGCCCGCCCCCCGCATGGCAAGG
>CAIXBE010000059.1 GCA_903917595.1 uncultured Rhodobacterales bacterium | reverse complement strand
TGCGCAGGCGGCGGAGGCTTGGATCTGGGCGTCATGCTCACTGAGCCCGGCTATCACACCCGCGCATTCATCGAGTGGGAAGACTGGCCGCGCGCGGTCCTCATCGCCGCACAGCGCGCAGGATATTTCGCCCCAGCCCCGATCTGGGACGATCTGCGCAGTTTCGATGCCCGGCCCTTCCGAGGTGCCTTCGACATCGTCCTCGCCGGATATCCCTGCCAGCCCTTCAGTGCCGCTGGCAAACGCGAGGGTGCCAACGACCCCCGCCACCTCTGGCCCGATGTCGCCCGCGTCATCGGCGAATGCTGCCCCCAATGGGTCTTTCTCGAAAACGTCGCCGGTCACGTCACCCTCGGCCTCGAAACCGTCCTGCGAGAGCTTTGGCGCATGGGCTACACGCCTGCGGCGGGCTTGTTCTCGGCGGCTGAAGTCGGCGCGCCGCATCAACGGTTGCGGATCTTCATCCTGGCCCACACCGATGAGCCTGCACCCGGGCACAGCAAGCTACAACCCGGCTGGGAACAGCGACTTCACCCGAAAGGCCGAGGCGCTAGCGCTGGGCGTCACCAACTGGTCAACGCCCAAAGCGACGGATGGCGCGAAGGGTGGGCCGGGCCAGAGCTATGGCTCGGGCGGGACGCCGCCCTTGCCAGCGCAGGCGGCACAATGGCAAACGCCGGTGGCGGACGACCAGATGGATCGGCTGCGGGGCAAGATCAACAGTCGGGGCGAACCCAAGCTATCGGCACAGGCTCTGCAGTGGCCGACCCCGGCGGCACAGAACTGGAAGGGATCGAGCGAAGCCAGCATCACGCGGGCGGATGGCAAATCCCGGATGGACATCCTGCATTACCGGGCGGAGCAGGGCTTCACCCGTCCGGCCCCGGCGATCATACCGGATGGGCCGCGGTCCTTGCCGCACGCCCCGATCTCGCGCCCGCTTTGGGCTTCGATGATTGCCTCACATGGGCGCGTCGTCTCGCGGCGAATCCTGAAGGGCCGATCACGGCGGCGGCTGAACCCGCTCTTCGTCGGATGGCTGATGGGCTGGCCTATCGGTCACGCGCTTTGCGCCTGCTCGGCAACGGAGTTCACCCTCTGGCAGCAGCACATGCGTGGCGCGCTCTCGCGGCTGCCCATGGCCTCGGGCCCGTGGATCTGGCGACCGATGGACCAGGCCCAGCGCCCGGCGCAGATGGATTTCCTTGAAGGATTGCAGCCATGAGCGTCCAGGGGCGGATCGGGCGCGCGGGTGGCACGAATATCAAACGCGCGCTGGGCGTGCAGGCGGCGCTGGAATGGGCATTCCGGGTGGAGCAAGCGCAACTGGAACTGCCGCCACCAAAGGACGCGACCGAGGAGGGTTTTGGCTTTGGCTTGGAATATGTCCTTCTGCAGCGTGCCTTGCTCGGCTGCAAGGTCGATGGCGGCCAGCACAAGATGGGCAGCTACACCCACCCGGATGCCGAAGTGATTGCCGCCACCGTCGCGGGCATGCCCCATAGCCACGGTGGCATCCGCATGGCGATCCAGGTTGCTGAACTGGCGCGTGCAGGCATGACCCCGGAATGGATGCCAGGCGTCGTCCCGCGTTGCGTCCCGCTGGACACCAAGAACAACCAGCATGGCGAGCGTGCGACGACCATCGTCGTCGGCACCGAGCGAGTGAAGACGCGCGGCAAGTGGCGCACGGTGGAGGTGCTGGCTTGCCCGGTCACCTGGCGCCCCCATCCTGAGCAGATCGAATCCGCTCGGCGCGGCTATGACGACTGGTGGCAGGCGCTGGACTGGGTGCGGGATGGGCTGATCTCAGGTGGGATGCTGCGGGAAGTGGAGGTAACGTCGGTAATGCCGAAGGGGCGGCCTTGGCTGGCTTCATCGCGCAAATAGCCGCCTTTCCAATGTGATACTCCTGCAGATCGGTCAAATCTGGTCCGGCCTGCAGCGCAGCTTTGGCTTGATTGCAATGCTATCACTGCCTATCTTTGGCCCTGCAACCGGAGGGCACCATGGCCAGCATCACGATTCGCAATCTCGACGACGATGTAAAGCGCCGCCTTCGCGTGCGCGCAGCGGAGCATGGCCGGTCGATGGAGGAGGAGGCGCGGGATATCCTGCGACAGGTTGTCGGCCAGCCCAACACACCCCGGAACCTTGGTCAGGCCATCCATGCCCGGTTCGCGGCGGTGGGTGGCATCGACCTGCAGCCGACAAAGCGCAGCCCGATGCGGACAACACCGGACTTCGAGTAATCAATGATCCTCCTCGACACCAACGTAATCTCGGAATTGATGCGCACAGTACCAGCCCAGCCCGTGCTGGACTGGTTTGCCAAGCACGACGCGTCTGATCTGTTCATCTCGGCTGTCACTGAGGCGGAACTGCGTACCGGCGTTGCAATCCTGCCGGATGGCCAGCGCCGCGACCGGCTGCAACTGGCCATCGACGCCATGATCGACCAGGATTTCCAGGCGCGTGTCATTCCCTTTGATAATCCCGCCGCCAAAGCCTATGCGGATATCGCCGCTCAGCGCCGCGCTGCGGGCCGCCCCATCGCCGATCCGCCTTGACCACGCCGCCTCCACCGATGACATCTTCGTCTGCAAAATGGACGCACTATCGCCCCAGCAGCAGAGGAACCACAAAATGATAGCAAACCTTCACGTTGTGCCCGCTCGACGCGGCCGCGCGGTGCGGCTGGCGAAGGGCCAGGCGATCCAGATCATCAATACGTATGGTCAGCAGGTTGTCGACACCTGGTGCTTCAATGCCGATGACATGTCGGAGTTCATGTCGATGGAACACCTGCACGCCACGCTTCAAGGGATATTCCCCGCTACGGGTGACGGGCTGACGACAAACCGGCGTCGACCCATCCTGATCCTAGAAGAAGACACCTCACCAGGCCGCCATGATACGGTCATCGCGGCCTGCGACGTGCACCGCTATGCGGGGATCACGGGGCGGGCTGAAGCAATCCTGCGTCTCAGGTGTGACCTGCCGGATTTCGCGAGCGTTGAAGAAGTCTTCCGGCTTCCAGCTGGCCAGCGCGGGCAGAATGTGGGCCTGACAGCCGCCAAAGTGGACAAAGACATTCGCCCATTCCTCGAGGCCGATCTGGGCGCGTGTGCTCATGATCGCGCCCTCAGATCAGCTGCAGTTCGAAGAGCACCGCGCTGGCAGCGGCCAGCGAAGGCCCCTGAACGGGCGCGCAATCTGCAAAGCACAGGATCGGTCGCACCTCCACCAGTCCCAGCCCCTGCGGCAACCACAACCCGCCCAGCAGAATGGCGAGAATGCCCAACAGCAAAAGCCACTTGTTGCGACGCCTGTGAATCCAAATCCGATTGCAGACTGCCAAGGCTGCGCCCTAGGCCACCTCACCGACCGAGATTGTAGAATTCGTCGTTGGGCCGCATGCTGGTGACATTGGCAAGTCGATTGGACATGCCAAAGAAGGCCGCGATGGCGGCGATGTCCCAGATATCCTCGTCGGAAAAGCCATGCCCTTTCAAAAGCGCGAAATCCGCATCGCCGACCTCTTGGGCGCGGGCCGAAACCTTCATCGCAAAGTCCAGCATGGCCATTTGGCGGGGGGTGAGATCGGCCTTGCGGTAGTTGATGGCGACCTGATCGGCGATCAGCGGGTTCTTGGCGCGGATCCGCAGAATGGCGCCGTGCGCCACGACGCAATACTGGCACTGGTTGGCGTTCGAGGTGGCCACCACAATCATCTCGCGCTCGGCCTTGGTGATGTCCCCTGGCTTTTCCATCAGCGCGTCGTGATAGGCAAAGAAGGCGCGGAATTCTTCGGGACGGTGGGCCAGCACCAGAAAGACATTGGGCACGAAGCCTGATTTTTCCTGCACGGCAAGGATGCGTTCCGCGATGTCGGCGGGCATGTCCTTGATCTCAGGCACGGGAAAGCGGCTGATGGCGGGTGCGGTCATTTGAATCTCCTGGTGGGTCATTTGCCGGGCAGGACGGCGGCATAATCGGTGGGGTCGATGCCGCGTTCCTGCAGGATCTCGGCGGTGTCTTGGGAAAAGGCGGGGGGTTTGCGACGATAGGTCGCCGGGGTGCGCGACAGCTTGATCGGGCTGCCGGTGCTGCGATAATCGCCGATATCGACGACCATCTCGCGGTGCAGCGTATGGGGGTCGGTGGCCGCCTGATGGATGTTGCGCACCTCGCCGCAGGGCACGCCGGCCTCGATCAACGCCTTGGCGATGGCGGCGCAGGGATGGGCAGCAAGGGCAGTTTCCAGTTCGATCTTCAGCGCGTCGCGGTTCTGGTTTCGGTTGCCGTTGGTGGCAAAGCGGGGATCCTGCGGCAAGTCTTCGCGGCCGATCAGGCGGCACAGCGTTTCAAACTGGCGGTTGTTGCCGACGGCCAGAAAGATCGGGTCAGTCGCAGTCTGGAACGTGTCATAGGGGTAGATGTTGGGATGGGCGTTGCCCGAAGGGCCGGGAACCTTGCCCGAAAGGTAGTAGTTGGGCAGGTGCGGATGCAGCAGCGAAAAGCCCACATCGTAAAGCGCCACCTCGACGAACTGGCCTTTGCCGCTGCGGGTCCGCTCGTTCAGCGCCATCAGGATGCCGATGACGGCGTTCAGCCCGGTCACCATATCCACCACCGGCAGGCCAACGCGCAGAGGGGTGCCCCCCGCCTCGCCGTTCACGCTCATGATGCCGCAGGTCGCCTGAATGGCCGCGTCATAGCCCGGCAGCCCGCCATAGGGCCCGTCGCTGCCAAAGCCCGTCACGCGGGCATGGATCAGCCGGGGAAAGCGGTCCTGCAAGGCCGCGTTCGACAGGCCCCAGCGTTCCAACGTGCCCGCTTTGAAATTCTCGATGAAGACATCGGCGTCTTCCAGGAGGCGCAACAGCAGCTCCAGCCCGGCGGGTTGCGACATGTCCAGCGCCATGCCCCGCTTGTTGCGGTTCAGGCCCAGGAAATAACTGGCTGTGTCGTCCAGAAAGGGCGGGCCCCAGCCGCGCGTCTCGTCGCCTTGGGGTGGTTCGACCTTGATCACATCGGCGCCGTGGTCGGCCAGGATCTGGCCGGCATAGGGCCCACCCAGCACGCGGCTGGCGTCGATGACTCTCAGAGAGGCCAGCGAGCCGGGGGAAAGGGTGTGGGTCATGCGTCCTCGCTGGTTTCGCGCTGCAACTGGGCGGCAAAGTCGGGATAGGTCTCAGAAAGCTCGTCCAGAACGCGTCCGCGCAACAGGGCAAGGGTGGCGGCATCCGGGGGTGGCGTCGCGGCGGGTGCCGCGTCATGGGCAAAGGCAAAGCCGGTGGCATCGGTGATCTCGGTCAGGTCATGGCCGGGGTGAATGCTGCGCAGGCGGAAACCGGGGCGGGCCGCGTCGAAATCGAACAGGCCAAGCCCGGTCAGCAGGGCATAAGGGCCACCGCTGCGATAGACGCCTTCGGGGCTGGTGCCGGGGGCCGAGATGAAATCGACCTTGTCGACAAAGATGCGCGGCGTGTGATCCTCGCGGAAAAGGATAACGCGGGGCACCACGAAATACAGATAGGCCGCCCCGAAAGAGCCGGGCCAACGCACCTTGGTCTGGGGATAGTCGCCCACCCCCACAAGGTTCACATTGCCCTGCCCGTCGATCTGCCCGCCGCTGAGGAAAAAGGCGTCGATGCGGCCCTGACCCGCGCAGTCGAACAGTTCAACCGACCCATTGGTAAAGAAATTGTGCCGCACCGACCCCAGGATCGAGATGCGGACAGGCGGGGCACCGGCAACCTCGCTCATGGCGCGCAACAGCATCGCCCCGGCGGCGGGAATGGGGGAGGAGGCCCCGACGGCCACATGCCGCACGCCGTCCAACAGGCCAGCGATGGTGGTGATCAGGGTTTCACGCGGGCTGGAGGGGGTCATGATGCGGCCGCCCCCGTGTCGGCTAGGTAGGCGGCAAATCCCTCGGTCGTCCGGGCCGCCGCCGCATAGCGCGAGAGTTCGGCCGTATCAGCGGGGTATCCCCCCCACAGACCATATGGCCAGGCCCCATTGGGCGCGATGCCAATGGCATCGACATAAAGCGCAGGCAGGGTTCCGGCCGCCATGGTCTCGGTTTCGAAGAGATCGTCTTCGACCACCCGTTCGACCGTGACGATGGTCCGGCGCGCGGCATAGGCCATGGTGGCCAACTCGCGCCGCCGTCCGATCCAGACATTGCCGGCGCGGTCGGCCATGGTGGCGTGGAAAATCGCCACATCGGGCTGGATCGCCGGGATCAGCACAACCGGATCGCCACCCGCGCCGAAAGGGTTGTCGATGACCCGCCAGTCGGGGCGGTGGCGCAGGACATCGGTGCCGATCAACCCGCGCATTGCGCTGAAGGGGGCACCCTTTTGCGCAGCGGTCAGCCCGGCATGGATCGCCGGGCAGGTGGCGTCCTTCAGAACGATGCCGCCCTCTTTGACCGCGCGGTTGAAACAGGGCGCGCCGCCCGCCTCGCCCAAAGTCATCGCACTGGTCTCGACCGAGCGGACCAACCCCGCGCCGATCAGCATGTCGGCCTGCAAGCCCCCGGTCGGCACGCAAACCAGATCAAGATTCCCCGCCCCGTGCGTAATCAGCGCATGGGTCATCGCCATCGACACACCCGCGTAATCGACCGGCAGGGCGATCTGCATTCCGGGCTCGATCAGACGTGCAAGGCTGGGAATGTCGGTTGTGGCGGGCACCCTTGGCTCCTTTCGTGGCGGGCAAGGCTTAGTGGGCGTGACGGCAGGTGAACAACGGCCGGGCGCGGTCGGCGATCTTGCGGACGTCGTGTTTCACCCGTTCCTCGTCGATGGTGCGCAACTCGCGGTCCTCCATCACCAGACGACCGTGGATCATCGTGTGGCGCACATCGGCGGGCGAGGCGGCATAGACCAGATGCGAATAGATGTCATAGCAAGGCGTCAAATTGGCCGAGGTGAAGTCGATCACGGCAAGATCGGCCAGCTTGCCGACCTCCAGCGATCCGATCTTTTCGGACAGGCCAAAGGCACGGGCGCCATTCACCGTCATCATGGCAAAAACCTCGGGCGCGGGCAGCACGAAAGGATCGCCCGTCACGCCCTTTTGCACCAACGCGGCCAGTTGCGCCTCGTGAAAGAAGTTCAGATCGTTGTTGGAGGCCGGACCATCGGTGCCTATGGCCACGTTGACCCCGGCCCGCGTCATGTCCACCAGCCGGCTGATGCCCGAGGACAGTTTCAGGTTCGACGTCGGGCAATGCGAAACCGAGGTGCCGGTTTCGGCCAGCCGGGCGATCTCGGCATCGGTCAGATGCACGCAATGCGCCAACAGGGTTTTGGGCCCCAAAAGGCCGCAATCGTCCAGAACCTCGATCGGGCTTTTGCCATATTGCGCGCTGACCTGCGCCAGTTCGCCCTTAGATTCCGCCGCATGGGTGATGAAGCCGATGCCGAAATCATGGGCGATGCGACGGACATCCTCCAGCATCGCGCGGTCGGTCGTATAGACGGAATGCGCCTGCACGCACAGATGCAGCAGGGACTGGTTGGCATGGCGGTGCAGATAGTCATGCGCCTCTTGCAGATCGAACTGGCGGCGGTCCTCGAAACCGGGGATCGCGGCGAATACCGGGCCGTTGACGGTGCGAAAGCCCGCCTGCACCACAGCCTCGACCGAACCATCGAACTGCCAGTACATGTCGGTGGCACAGGTG
>CAIXBE010000058.1 GCA_903917595.1 uncultured Rhodobacterales bacterium | reverse complement strand
GTAAGGGTCCGGTCCATGGCCACCGTTGCAGGAAGGGTCGGGGGGAGGTAACACCAAGGCTATGGCGAAACAATCCACAGCAACCGCAACGCCCGTGCTGCTGACGCGGCCGGAAGCGCGGTCGCTGGCCTTTGCTGCGGCGCTGGATGTGCATTTCGGCGACCGGCTGCGCTGTGTGATGGCGCCCCTGATGGCCCCACGCATTCTTTCGCCTTCGCTGCCGGAAGGACATTTTGACGCGGTGATCTTTACGTCGGCCACGGCGGTAGAAGCCGCCCGCAAGCTGGGCGTTCCGTTGCCAACGCGGGCCTTTTGTGTTGGCGCACGGACGGCCGTAGCGGCCCGGGCGGCGGGGTTTGTTGCATCTTCGGCCGGTGGCGATGCCGGGGATCTGGTGGCGGCGATCCTGTCCGATCCCGCCAGGGGGCGGCTTTTGCACCTGCGCGGGCAGGACAGCACCGGAGACGTGGCGGAACGGCTAACCGCCCACGGCATCACCACAATTCCCGTCATCGTCTACGGTCAGGACCCGCAACCGCTGACGTCCGAGGCGACTGGTCTGTTGCAGGATCCGGCCCCTCTGATCCTGCCGATCTTTTCAACACGAAGTGCGGCGCTGCTGTCCGCCGCCTTGCCAGAAACGACCCGCGCTAGACTGCACATCGCAGCGATGAGTGCGGCGGTTGCCAAAGCCGCGTTCGTTATGCCGAACGACGCTCTTGTCATCGCCCGGCAACCTGACGCCGAAGGCATGCTGGAAGCGGTCGGAACCTTGCTTGCGGACCTCCCGCCGCCTTGAACCTTGGGGCTGCGAGTGCTTAGGTTGGATGGAGACCTAAAAGGGCTGCCAGATGACCAGACGCAAGGACCCATCGCCGGACGCAGCCGAGATCCTGCCGGAGCCGGACGCCGATTCAACCGTACCGGAGTTGGCCGTCCTTTCACCTGAAACGGTGTCCGCAATCGACGTGCCCCTGCCCGCACCGCGCCGTCGCGCCGGCGTCCTTGGTCCGTTGGTTGGCGGGGCCCTTGCGGCTTTGGGCGGATTCGCGGTCGCTCAATTTGATCTGCTCGGCTATGCCGCCCTCGACCGCTCGGCCGAAATGACCGCGCTGATAGAGAAACTGGATGCGACTCTGACCGTTCAGGCCACAGCCCTGAACGAGGCGAAGGGCGAACTTACGTCGATCACCGACCGGATCACGGCGCTGGAGTCTGCACCGCCGCCCGATATGCCCGACCTTGCACCCCTTGCCGATCTGGACCGCAGGCTCGACGAGATCGAAACGCTGGCCCCGACCGGAGATGCCTCGACCGCAGCGCTTGCAGCCAAACTGGCGCAACTGGAGCAAAGGCTGGCTGCTCTGCCCGCCGCAGACGAAAACCCCGGTATGCAGGCGGAACTTGAGGCGGCTCTCGCCCGTCTGACCGCCGCCGAAGCCGAAGCGCAGGACCGTTCAAGGGCAGCCGAAGCGGCGACCGCTCTGGCCGCGCGAGGCCTTGCGCTTGACGCGCTGTCGGCTGCGGTTGCCGAGGGACGGCCCTTTGCGGCGGAACTGGCTGCGCTGGCCGACCCGGCTTTGACCGAGGCGCTTGGAGGACTTGCCGATGCCGGGGTTCCAACGCTGGAAACGCTGCAGGCTGAATTCCCCGATGCCGCCCGCGAAGCCCTGCGTCTGGCGCGGGCCACCGACGCGGATGCAGGTTGGGGCGACCGGCTGGTGGATTTCCTTGCCTCCCAGACCGGCGCGCGTTCGGTGATCCCGCGCGAAGGTGACGACGCCGATGCCGTGCTGTCGCGCGCCGAATTCGCCCTGTCCGAGGGTCGCATTGCCGACGTCATGGCCGAATTGCAGGCTCTGGATTCCGCAGTAAGGGCACCGCTGAACTCTTGGATCGCCCGCGCCGAAACCCGGGGCACGGCAGACGCCGCCCTTGCCACTGCGCGGGGTGAATGATGCTTTGGTCCCTCGCGAAAGTCATTCTGTTCGTCCTTGCCATCGCCGCACTGGCGCTTGGGGCAGGGTTCCTGACCGAAACCGGCGGCGAGGCGCGGCTTACCGTCGCCGGGTGGGAATTCACCATCGGCCCGCTTGAGGCCGTTGTTCTGGCGGTGATTCTGTTCGCCACTGTCTGGCTATTGCTCAAGCTTTTCGGGCTTCTTTCGGCCACCTTCCACTTTCTGAACGGCGATGAGACGGCGATCTCGCGCTATTTCGACCGCAACCGCGAACGCAAGGGCTATCGTGCCTTGTCCGAAGGGATGATGGCGCTTGCCTCGGGGGAACCGCGTCTGGCGCTGACCCGGGCGCAAGCGGCCGAGCGGCTTTTGGGCAAGCCGGAACTGACCACCTTGCTGGTCGCGCAGGCGGCCGAGGCGGCGGGCGACCACAGCCGCGCGACCGAAGCCTACAAGACCCTGCTGCAGGACGATGCCACTCGTTTTGTCGGTATCCGGGGCCTTTTGCAGCGCAAACTGGCCGAGGGCAACCGCGAGGTGGCGCTGAAACTGGCCGAAAAGGCCTTTGAACTGCGCCCCAGACATACT
>CAIXBE010000057.1 GCA_903917595.1 uncultured Rhodobacterales bacterium | reverse complement strand
ATCTGACCGTGGCACTCCGGGCGAAGGCACCTGCGACTGGGATGAGGTCTACGCCACCTTGGCCGCCATAGGCTTCAAGGGCGGGCTGGCGATGGAAAGTTTCATCAACATGCCGCCCGAAGTGGGATACGGCCTTGCGGTATGGCGTCCGGTAGCCGAGAATTTCGAGGCCGTAATGGACAAGGGCCTGCCCTTCCTGCGCAACAAGGCCAAGCAGTACAAGTTGATCTGAACGGGGAAAACGGGTGGCTCAGAACTGGATCGATTTGCCCGGCCTTGCAGATTCGCTGGCAGCGCGGGCCAAGACGGGACGGGTGATTGCAGCCATCGCCGGGGCGCCGGGGTCCGGCAAATCAACCGTCGCCGACCAACTGGCCGATCTTCTGAACGCGCGCCAGCCCGGTCTGGCCGCCGTTCTGCCGATGGACGGCTATCACTATGACGATCTCTATCTGGCGCCCGCCGGTCTGCGCCCCCGCAAGGGCGCTGCCGACACCTTTGATGTCGGGGGGTTCCGGCACACGCTGAACCGCCTTCGGGCCCGCGACGAAGCCTTTGTCGCCGTACCGGTCTTTGACCGCGCAATCGAGATCGCTCGCGCTGGCGCACGGATGATTTCCGCCGATGTGCCGGTGATCATCGCCGAGGGCAACTATCTGCTTCTGGGTCAAGAGCCCTGGGCCCAGCTGCGTCCCCTGTTCGATGTGGCCGTGCTTCTGGACGTGCCGGAAGCAGTGCTTAACGACCGGCTGATCGCGCGGTGGAAGCACTACAACCTGACACCCGAGGAAACGCAGCAGAGGCTTGAGCTGAATGATCTGCCCAATGGCCGCTTCGTCATGGCCGAAAGCCGGGATGAGGATTTCCGGCTGAAGAACGGCTAGCCGCAGATGACAGATCCGGGGACAGTTGCAGTTCTGGACATCGGCAAGTCCAACATCAAGCTGTCGGCCTGCACGGCCCTGGGTGAGGTCTTGGAAACCCTGACCACGCAGAACCCGGTCCTGCCCGGCCCGCCCTGGCAGCACCACGATCTGGCCAGCCTGAACCCCTGGGTGATGCAAAGCCTTGCCGCACTTTCCCGTCGCCATCCCCTGGCCCGCTTCATCACCTCGGGTCACGGGTCGGGGGGCGTGCTGGTGGGGGCTGATCCCGATGCGCATGGGGATGGCTGCGTCTTGCCCATGGTCGATTACGAACAGCCCGTCCCGCCGGGACTGAACGCGGCCTACATTCCCCTGGCAGGAGGTTTCTTCGACCGCGGCAGCGCCGTCATGATGGCCGCAACCCATACGGCGCGGCAAATGTTCTGGGCGAAACGCGACCGGCCGGATCAGTTTGCCACCGCCCGCTGGCTGCTGGGCGTGCCGCAATACTGGGCCTGGCGGCTGTCGGGGGTGGCGGTCAGCGAAGTCTCCATCCTTGGGGCGCAGTCGCATTTGTGGAACGTGCCGCACCGCCGCTGGGCCCCCATCGTCACCGCGCAGGGCTGGCAGGCGCTGCTGCCGCCCTTTGCCGCAGCCGGTGCCGATCTTGGCCCGATCCGCCCCGCACTTGCGCAGCACTTCGGCCTGCCCGCAGACCTGCGCATTCACGCCGGAGTGCATGACAGTTCAGCCAATTTCTATCGTTATCAGGCTGCCGGCCTGACCGATTTCTGCGTTGTCTCGACCGGAACCTGGATCGTCGCCATGGCTGACAAGATCACCCTGCCCCGACTGATTGAAAACCGGGGCATGACCTGCAATGCCGATATCACCGGGGCTGCTCTTGGTGGCGCGCTGACCATGGGCGGTCGCGAATATGCCGCAGTGGCCGGCGATCAGCCCGGAGGGGCGCTGACCGACACCGATCTGCTTGGGCGTTTGATTGATCAGGGCACCATGGCCGTGCCGACCTTCGGCGCGAATGATGGCCAGTTTCCAAGGTCTGCAGGACAGGGACGCATTGCCGGCCCGCCCCCAGAGGGCCCGCGCCAGCGCCATGCTCTGGCCGTGCTTTACACAGCGCTTTTGACGGTTGCCTGCGCCGATACGCTGGATCCTGACCGCCGTCTGGTGCTGGACGGCAGCTTTCTGCGCGATCCCGTTTTTGCTTCCCTCGTGGCGGCCTTGCGACCCGGCCGCGAGACCCTGACGAATTCCGAAAGCTATGGCATTGCCGCCGGTGCGGCGCTGCTTTGCGCGCAAGGTCGGGCCGGGTCCACCTTGCATCTTGCGCCACCTGCCCGGCTTTCCAGCCTGCCCGGCCTTTCCCGTTACGCTGCAACCTGGCGGCACCTCACCCAAGGACAGACATGATGACGACCGACGAAATGACCCTGCGCAGCGAAATGGTCGAAACCTGCCGCAAGATGAATTCCAGCGGCATCAATCAGGGCACGGCGGGCAACCTGTCGGTGCGCTTTGGCAACGGCTTCCTGATCACGCCGTCCTCGATGCCTTATGACACGATGCAGCCCGAAGATCTGGTCGAGATGGACTGGCAGGGCACCTTCGTCGGGCCGCGCCCCTCGTCCGAGTGGCGATTTCACCGCGACATCCTGAAGGCGCGGACAGATGTGAATGTCGTGCTGCACTGCCATTCGCTTTATGCGACCAGCATCGCCTGCCATCACCGCACGATCCCTGCGTTTCACTACATGGTGGGCGTTATGGGCGGCACGACCCTGCGCTGCGCGCGCTATGCCACCTACGGGACGCAGGCCCTGTCCGATGCAGCACTTGAGGCGCTTGAGGGTCGCAAGGCCTGCCTTCTGGGCCAGCACGGCCAGATTTCGCTTGGCAAGACACTGGATGCCGCCCTCTGGATGGCCATCGAAGTGGAAACGCTGGCCCGGATGTATCAGCAGGCGCTGGTGCTGGGTGAGCCCCCGGTCTTGCCGGACGACGAAATGGAGCGGGTCATCGCCCAGATGACGCGGATGTCCTACGGTTTGGGGCCCGAGGAAGAGGGGGCCAGCGATGCCGCCCGCCCGCGTCTGCCAGGCGGCAAGGCGTCAGGTGGCCCGGTCAGTCCAGCTAAGTGATCGGTGGCTTTTGATGCCCGCTGGTAGAAAGGGAGGGCAGCGCTTTCTGGTGCCGGTACCGCTTGGCACGCTCGGCGGCTCTGGGCACGCAAAGGGTTTTGCCTATTGGCTTGTCCTTTATCGGTAAGCTGTTCAGGGCGCTCGAGATTTAATGACATCGACGCCAGCGGACCGGACCGGCTGCAAGTTCGGGGCAGATCAACGCAACCGAACCGGTCAGCAATCAATCGCCTCCGCTATCCGCGCGCCTAGGTCAAGGACGACCCCAAGGCCGCACCTTCGGCATCGCCGCTGTCACCTCCATCTCCCGCAGCATCCCGCCCGCCAGCAGCCCAACACGTACCCAATCAAGCGCCAGCCTCCAATCATCATAGCCGCGCCGGGCGGATGCGATCTTTTCCGGGTGCGGCCGCCAGGTGACCGGGCAGGCCAAAACCTCGACAGCGCGCCATTTGCCGCGTGTCAGAACGCGCTCAATGCCGACCACCACCGTGGTGGACCGCTCGCCGTGCTGGTTGCTCTTGGTCTCTACCGGCACGCAGCGCGGCACGACGCCGGGCATCCAGTCCGGCGTCATCCCCCCACGCGCCAGTTCGGCGACGTAGATTGCCATGCGTTTGCCGCCGAGGCTGTCGGGCATCCCGGCCAAGGTCGCGGCTACGATCTCGGCATCCTCATGGGTGTAGGACTGCGATTTATGGCCGCCGCCATCCACCTTGCACCCCAATCGCGCACGCTGGATCAGCACGGATT
>CAIXBE010000056.1 GCA_903917595.1 uncultured Rhodobacterales bacterium | reverse complement strand
GGTGTGGCATATCCATGCCGGGAAGCCTCCGGTGTCGAAGATGGTGGTATCGTTCGGGATGCTGTTGAACCTAGCCAGTGTTTCCAGTGCCAAGGATGCCAAGGGCTTGTGGGGGTTCCTGAACCGCTATGCGCCGGATGCGTCACCCGAGACGCACCCCGATCTGGACGCGGCGGCGGGCTATGCGGTGCGCTATTTTGCCGACAAGATCGCGCCAACGCGGGTGTTCCGGCTTCCCTCCGACAAGGAACGCGCGGCGATGGAGGATCTCGTTGCCCGGCTCAAGGTCTGGGACGGGGCCACGGACGACGAAGCCTTGCAGTCCATGGTCTTTGCCGTTGGCAAGGCGCATGAGTTTGAGCCGCTGCGCGACTGGTTCAAGGCACTTTATGAGGTGCTGCTGGGCGCATCCGATGGGCCGCGCTTTGGCGGGTTCATCGCGCTTTACGGCGTGGGCGAGAGCGTGGCACTGATCGAACGGGCGCTGAAGGGCGAACTGGTCGCCTGACGCCCGAAAGGGGGCCGGATGGGACGTGAGGCCGAAGGTCACGCGCGCTGGCGCGGGCAGGATGGGGCGGTAAAGGCGTTGCTGGAAAGCGACGGCATCATCCTGCGCGGGGACATCCGAGCGAGGCTGCGGCGCGATGATCTGATGGATTGGCGGGTCGATGGCGACGACCTGTGCCTGCGCGCCGGGGGCGAGCCGCTGATCCTGACGCTGGGTGCCAAGGAAGCGGCCGCATGGGTCAAGGCGCTGGACAAGCCTTTGCCATCGCTGGCGGCAAAACTGGGGGTTTCTGGTTCCGCGCGGGGCTGGGTGATCGGTGGACCAGCGCCCGAAGAAATAGCGATTGCTTTGGCGGGGGCGGAGGCGGCCGGGCCGGAGGGGGCCGCTATGATCGTCGCCATCCTGACCGGTCCGGACGATCTTGGCGCGGCGCTGGCGGCCGGGCTGGCGACAGGGCTGAAGGTCTGGTGCGTGCATGGCAAAGGCAAGGGGGCAGCGGTTGGCGATGCTGTCGTGCGCGCGGCGTTTCGCGGGGCGGACTGGATGGACGTAAAAGCCTGCGCGGTGTCTGATGCGTTTACCGCCACGCTTTATCGGCCACCAAAACCTTGACCTGCAGCTTTGACGCCCTAGGCTTTCATTCGGGGACGTCAGAAAAAAGGAGCGCGTGATGCGCCTTGCTGCAATTTTTCTTGCCCTGAGCCTTGGATCTCCGGCCTTCGCCCAGGAAGCGCCGATTCAAGAGACAATCCAGAGCCAGATCGAGGCCTTTCAGGCTGACGATTTCGCCCGGGCCTTTGCCTTTGCCAGCCCGAACATCCAAAGCCTTTTCGGAACGGCGGAAAACTTTGGCGCCATGGTCAAGGACGGCTATCCGATGGTCTACCGCCCGTCGGAAGTCGAGATGCTGGAGCTGCGCGACGTGGCGGGCGATCTTTGGCAGCGGGTGCGGATCATCGATCAGGCGGGTCAGGCGCATTACCTTGGCTACATGATGATCGAGACGCCCGAGGGCTGGCAGATCAACGCGGTCCAGCTTTTGCCAGCGCCGGATATCGGGGTCTGAGGCTTCAGCGACGAACTGGATGCAACCGCCTTGGTGTTGCGTCCAGGTCCTCTGCCGCGCGCGGCCCTCTGAGGGCCGGTTAAGCCTTTCTTGATACCCCATTTCCCGCAAGGCGGCGCGGGTCGTGGGGGGCATCCCCTTCCGCTTCGCCGTTGGTTTTGGCGCGCAGCGAGGCAAGGGAATCTGACATGAACAAGGCTATCACCGACGGACTGGTCCTGATGCCGCCGCCATTTTCGGCCGGCTTGAACCTGTGGTCACGCGAGGACGGCACGCCTGGTTCGGGGTCGTATCTGGGGCAG
>CAIXBE010000055.1 GCA_903917595.1 uncultured Rhodobacterales bacterium | reverse complement strand
GAGGGCTCAGTCCAGGATGGCAGGCCAAAGAACGGCGTTGCGGCGGTGGAATGGCGGGATATGTCCGATGCTTTTCAGTCCAAAGGTTTCGGGGCGCAGCACGCGTTGCTCCTTCATCGCCTCGGGATACAGCGCGCGCGCGCGCCAGACGGCGGCCGGTGGCACCAGATCGTCATCGCCCACTGCGATCATCCGCAACTGGCCTTTCACCCGATGCGGATCGGGCAAGGGCAGGCTGCGGCCCACATCCGACAGATGCCAACCGGGATTGAGGCACCAGCGCCGCCAATCCTCATAGACCCCCCGCGGCAGATCGGCCCCAAGGCCGACCATCCTGCCCGGAAGATAGCCGAAAAGCCCGGCCGCCGCCCGCACCGGAGCCGACCAGAATAGCCGCGCCTTCCAGCGATAGCGGGGCGGATGGTCACTGACATGGGTCAGCCCCGCGCCGATGGTGATAGTCCGTGCGACACGGGTCATCGCCGCGTGCCAGCCCAGCCAAAGCCCGCCGACGGAATGGCCGACCACCCAAAGCGGCGTGTCCGGCATCATCCCTGCAAGCGTTGCCAAGGCCGCAGCCTGATCGTGCCGGCCCCAGTCGGCCAGCGTGGCGCGCGACCCTCGGACCGGCCCCCGGGCCGAGGCCCCGAAGTCGCGATAGTCATAGGTCAGGACCGCCAGATCCCGCTCGACTGCTGCCCATTCAGCGAAGGCCCGGTAGAACCCCGCCGGAGCGCCGGTCGCCCCATGCACGACCAAGGCCGCCCGTGGCGTTCCACGCGGCCGAAAGAGCCGCCCTCGCAACAGGGCACCGTCGCTGCGGATGTCCAGCGCTTCGCTGTCATCTGCGTTCACCTTGGTCGCTGCATCCAACATCACTGATTCCGCCATCATTAGACCGATTGGTCTAGTAGCAGGACTAGACCAATCGGTCTAGTCTTCTCTTGCAGCAACTTACCCCCTATGTTTCCGGCGATGAGCGAAGAACCCACCACCAAGGACCGCCTGATCTTTGCCGCGACGCGGCTTTTCCGGCAGCGCGGCTATGACGGCACCGGTCTGGCCGAGGTGCTGGCCGAGGCGGGCGTACCCAAGGGCTCGCTTTACCACCACTTCCCCGATGGCAAGGCCGATCTTGCCTGCGCCGCCGCTGACTGGACCGCGTCCGAAATCATCAGGGTGATCGACGATGCCTTCGCGGGGGCGCCGGATTGGCGACACGGGGCAACGACCTATTGCCACAAGATGGCCAAGCTGTTCGACATCCTGAACAGCGCCGACGCCTGCCCGATCTTCGGCCTGTTGTTCGAAGGCCCAGATCAGAACAAGTTCCGCGCCCATGCCGAAGCCGCCTTCAACCGCATTATCGCCGGGGCCGCGCGGCATGGCGAGGCATTCGGCATGTCCGTTGAGGCCGCACATGAGGCGGCCGAGACCCTGATGATCGGCTTTCAGGGCAGCTGGACCCTTGCCCGGATGCGCCGAAACGCGACCACGCTGCGCAGCTTGCCCAACCGGCTTTACGGGGCGATTGCAAGGTAGAGAAGGAACGCGACCTGCTCTCGTGGTGGACGGGTAGTCCGCTTTTGCGGATCAAGCGGTCATTCGACGGGCCAGACTTATTTCGGTCCTTTTCCGCATCTGGGGATCGGGCGTCCTCGGTCCGCATAGGCCAGGAACATCACGATCTCGTCGGGTGCGGGACCATCGGGGACACACAAGGTCATGGTATCGAAATGATCGAAAGACCAAGGGTTGTCCTTGTGCCCAAGCGGAAGGTCAATCGAAGCCCCCACAGCCCCGATTTTCACCTTGGACATGATGACGGCTTCGCCACCACCGCATGCTGCACGCATCGGTGCGCCCAGACGGGGATGGATTACGGCGCCGCCGTGCTCCATATCCCCGGACGTCCCCACGATCGCGGCCTTGCCGTAGGAAACCGGAGCCGCACCCAGCAAAGCAACGGCCTGCTTCGCTAGCCTCTCCCCCAGTTCCGCCCCGATCTCGAAAAGCTGCGACAAGTCACGTTCGAAACGACCGGCCAAGGGGTTTTTGAACACCGCACCAATGGCAACCCGCGTCACGGGCTCGCAAGGCTCGCCAAATGAATCGGTCTCGATCACCTCTTGCAGAAACATTGTCTTGCGTGTCTTGGTCATGTCCGATCCCCGCGCTTGCCATTGGCGACAGCATGGTCCCGCACACCCCCAAAGTCGAGCGTGCTGCCCTCCCTCTGAACCGCGCCGGGTATTGTCAGAAGAAACGGACCTGTTAGGTTTCGGACGCGGCATTTCAACACTACGGGCGGCGGTCCCTTTCCTTTCCTCTGGCCATGCCCGGCAGGCAGCATCAGCCCCCATTTCTTGGAGAACCAGCCATGACAACCTCACTGAAGAACCGCGTTGTAGTTGTTACCGGGGGCTCAAAGGGTATCGGACAGGGCATTGCACAGGTGTTTGCCGATGCTGGTGCCAAGGTGGCCATTTTGGCGCGAAACGCTGATCAGGCGCAGGCCACGGCGGCCGAAATCGGCCATGGTGCGATCGGTTTGGCGGGCGATGTCACCTCGGCCGCCAGCTTGAAGGCGGGCTATGCCGAAGTGGCAGAACGGCTGGGCAACATTGATGTGCTTTGCGCGAATGCTGGTATCTTCCCACCTGCCAAACTGGAAGACATGACCGAGGCGCAGTGGGACGAAGTTGCCAATACCAACCTGAAGGGCACCTTCCTGTCGGTGCAGGCAGCCATTCCCTATCTGAAATCTTCGGATCAGGGCCGCATTGTCATTACCTCTTCGATCACCGGACCGGTGACAGGCATTCCCGGCTTGACCCATTACGGTGCCAGCAAGGCCGGGCAATTGGGCTTCATGCGCACCGCCTGTCTTGAACTTGCCAGATACGGCATCACCGTCAACGCCGTGATGCCGGGCAATATCATCACCGAGGGATTTCTTAGCATGGGGCCCGCCTATCAAGCCTCGATGCTGGCGTCGGTGCCGCTCAAGAGGCTGGGGACAGTGGCAGATATCGGCCATGCGGCGCTGTATTTTGCGTCCAAAGAGGCGGCTTATGTGACCGGCCAAACTATCATCGTTGACGGTGGTCAGATCCTGCCGGAAAGCCTTGATGCGCTGTCAGAAGACTAAGGCAAGATGAATCGGTTTTGATCACCTTTCGCACGAACTCTGTCTTGCGTGTCCTGATCAGTTCCGATCCTCGCGCTTGCCATTGGCGACACGATAGCCTTGCACCGTCCCAAGGTCGAACGGTTTCCCCCTTTCTAGCGGGTTGGGCAAGGTCGGCTTCGGGTTTAAGAAGTTGGTCCCAAGCATGCGTCCATCCCTTTCCCGGTAGACCTCGCCCGCAGCCCATCCTAATCTCGTCCCTCGAGTCACCAGCAGGCGAGACATGTCCGACGCGCCCGAGAAAGCCTATCAGGTCCTTGCCCGGAAATACCGGCCGCAGACCTTTGCCGATCTGATCGGGCAAGAGGCGATGGTGCGCACGCTGAAGAACGCCTTTGCGGCCGACCGGATCGCGCATGCCTTCGTGATGACCGGGGTCCGGGGGGTCGGCAAGACCACGACGGCGCGGATCATCGCCAAGGGGTTGAACTGTGTGGGGCCGGACGGGAATGGCGGCCCCACGACCGAGCCTTGTGGCAAGTGCGAGCCCTGCATCGCCATCGCCGAAGGCCGCCATGTCGACGTGATGGAGATGGACGCGGCCTCGCGCACCGGGGTTGGAGACGTCCGCGAGATCATCGATTCTGTCCACTATCGGGCGGCCTCTGCCCGGTTCAAGGTCTACATCATCGACGAAGTTCACATGCTGTCGACCGCCGCCTTCAACGCGCTATTGAAGACGCTGGAGGAACCGCCCGCGCATGTGAAATTCATCTTCGCCACCACCGAAATCCGCAAGGTCCCGGTCACCGTCCTGTCGCGCTGCCAGCGGTTCGACCTGAAACGGATCGAGCCCGAAGTGATGATGACCCACCTTGCCCGCATCGCCGTTCTGGAGGGCGCAAAGCTTGCCCCCGACGCGTTCGCGCTGATCACCCGCGCCGCCGAAGGGTCGGTCCGTGACGCGATGAGCCTGATGGATCAGGCGATTGCGCATGGTGCCGGGGAAACTTCAGGCGATCAGGTCCGCGCCATGCTGGGGCTGGCTGACCGGGGCCGGGTGCTGGATCTGTTCGACCTGATCATGACCGGCGATGCGGCACAGGCCCTGTCGGAACTGTCGTCGCAATATGCCGATGGGGCCGACCCGATGGCGGTCCTGCGCGATCTGGCGGAGATCACTCATTGGGTTTCGGTGATCAAGATCAACCCAGGCACGGCCGAAGACCCGACGACGCCACCGGACGAACAGTCCCGGGGTCTGGACATGGCAATCCGCCTGCCGATGCGGGCGATGACGCGGATGTGGCAGATGCTGCTGAAGGCCATCGAAGAGGTGGCGCTGGCCCCGAACGCGATGATGGCGGCCGAGATGGCGGTGATCCGCCTGACCCATGTCGCCGACCTGCCCGACCCTGAAACGCTGGTGAAACGCCTGTCGGACGGCCCGCGCCCGCCCTCAGGCGGCGGCATGCCGGGTGGAGCGCCTGCTGGTGGTGGCGGTGGCGGCACCGTCCATGCCGTCCGCGCCCCGTCGGCCCCGATGCGCGGCCCAACGATGACGGCTGCAGCGCCCGCCTTGGCGGAAGGCCAGATGCAGGTCTTTGCGACATTCGAGCAGGTCGTCGATCTGATCCGGTCCAAGCGCGACATGCTCTTGTTGAACGAGGTCGAGACCGGCCTGCGTCTGGTCCGCTATTCCCCCGGCCGGGTCGAGTTTGAACCCGCTCCCGGTGCGAAATCCGACCTTGCCTCGCGGCTTGGTCAGCGGCTGCAGGGCTGGACCGGTTCGCGATGGGGCGTGTCGGTGGTGTCGTCGGGCGGTGCGCCGACGATAGCCGAAACCCGCGCCACGGTTGAGGCCGAAACCCACGCCGAGGCTGCGGGCAACCCGCTGGTTCAGGCCATCTTGACCGCCTTTCCCGGCGCAAGGATTGCCGATGTCCGCCTGCCCGCTTCACTGGTTGCCGATGCTGCCTCTGCCGCACTGCCCGTAGCGGAGCCCGAGACCGACGACGACTGGAACCCGTTCGAGGAATGACCCCGCTGCGCCGCGCCACACCGGAGGATGCGGCCACGCTTGCAGGGCTGAACGCCCATGTTCAGGGCTGGCATGCGGCGAAATATCCCGAAGCGTTCTTTCCCAACCCCGACCCGGCAGCTTTGACCGACTACTTCTCCGAACGCCTGTCCGACCCCGCCTGCACCGCCTTTCTGGCGGGCGAGCCGCCGCTGGGCTATGCGCTGTGCAGCCTTCAGGTCCGCGACATCTCGGTGTTTTCACCCCCGGTGCGGCGGCTGCTGATCGATCATGTCGCCGTCGCCCCCGAAGCCCGGCGTCACGGCCATGGCCGCGCCTTGCTGAAAGCCGCCCGCGATCTGGCGCGGGAATTGGCGGTCGATGAAATCCTGCTGGACACCTGGGAAGCCAACCATGAGGCGCATGCCTTCTTTCGCGCCATGGGCTTTTCCCCACGCCGAATGCTGTTTCATGCCGCACCCTGACCTTGCACGACGCCTCTTGGAACCGTATCTGGATGGAAACGGACGGAGAACGACATGCTGAAGGGTTTGGGTGCATTGGGCGGGCTTGGCGACATGGCCAAGATGATGAAGGCCGCGACCGAAATGCAGGGCAAGATCGCCGAGATGCAGGACGATCTGTCGCGCATCGTGGTGCTGGGCGAGGCGGGGGCCGGTCTGGTCAAGGCCCGTGCGACAGCCAAGGGTGAGGTGACGGGGTTGGACATCGACCCGTCGATCCTTGTCGCCTCGGAAAAGGAAGTGGTCGAAGACCTGATCCTCGCCGCGATCCATGATGCTCAGGCGAAGGCCCGCGTCCGCAGAGAACAGGAAATGGCCCGTCTGGCCGAAAGCATGGGTGTCCCGCCCGGCATGAAACTGCCGTTCTGATATGGCTGACGATACCGGCATCGAGGCGCTGATCGAGTTGATGGCCCGGCTTCCCGGCCTTGGCCCCCGGTCCGCCCGCCGCGCGGTGCTGGTCTTGCTGGCCAAGCGCGGGCAACTGATGGCCCCTCTGGCGCAGGCATTGGCCGAAGTGGCGCTTGCGGCCCGGGATTGTCAGGTCTGCGGCAATATCTCGACCGCGGACATCTGCCCGATCTGCAGCAATCCCGCCCGCGCCATTGGCGAAATCTGCGTGGTCGAGGATGTGGCCGATCTTTGGGCGATGGAGCGGGGCCAGGCCTTTCGCGGCCGCTATCACGTTCTGGGCGGCACGCTTTCGGCGCTGGATGCCATTGGCCCGGATGAGCTTGGCATCCCCCGTTTGGTGGCGCGCGTGGCCGACGAAGGCTTGAGTGAGGTCATCCTGGCGCTGAACGCGACGGTGGATGGCCAGACCACGGCGCATTATATCGCCGATGCGCTGGAGCGGACCGGGGTGCAGGTCACCACGCTGGCGCAAGGCGTCCCGATTGGCGGCGAGCTGGATTATCTGGACGACGGCACCATCGGGGCCGCCTTGCGGGCGCGGCGCAGGCTGTAAGGGCGGAAGCGGGGGTTTCACACCCCCGCACCCCCGTGGAGTATTCTTGAAAAGAGCAATCTGCGGGGCTCAAATACCCGCATACCATTCATAGCCACGATCCGCCCAATAGCTGCCGCGTCCGGCACCAAGGCTGGCAAAGCTGTCGACCAGTTCGATGGTGTGGACATATTTGGCCATCTTGTAACCCAGCTGCCGTTCGACCCTTAGCCGCAAGGGCGCGCCGTTTTCCATTGGCAGGGGCGTGCCATTCATGCCGTAAGCAAGGATGGTTTGCGGATGGTAGGCGTCGATCAGGTCGATGCTTTCGTAATACAGCACCTCGCCTGCCAGACTGCGTTCGATGGCGTCGAAACAGTGGAAGGCGGCAAAGCGCGCGGCGAGTGTCGGTTTGGCAAGGTTCAGCACGGTTGCAAGCGGGGTGCCGGTCCATTTGGCAATGCAGCTCCAGCCTTCGACGCAGTCATGCCGGGTGATCTGGGTCCGGGACGGCAACGCCGCAATCTCGGCCAGCGACAGGGAAAGTGGGGTTTCGACCAGCCCGGTGAACGTCAGCCGGTAGTCGACGAAACCGTTGCCAGCCATTTGGCGATAGGCTGCGCTGTCGGGGTCAACCGAGCCGTTCGGGCGCTGGCCCTGACGGATGTCTGCCTCGGCAAATTCGGGTGCGAGGCGGTCGCCGATCAGGGCGCGTTGAGCTGTCCGGGTCAGGGCTTCGTGGCTGGCAAACAGCCGGTGCAGGGTGCTGTCGCTGTTGGACGCGTTGTCAAAGACCTTGCAGCCAGAGAGGGCCAGCGCCGCCCCGCCAAGCAAAAGGCTGCGGCGATCAAGCATCATGGCTCTCCTTGTCGGTGCGATACCAGCCGGTCAGGATCGACCGCATTTCGTTCAGGGGACCGGCGAGAAGGATCATCGCCATGTGGACGGCAAAGAACCCCAGCAGGGCCAGCATGGTCAGGAAATGGATCGTCCGCGCGGTCTGCCTGCCGCCGAACAGGTCCAGAAGCCATGGCGCGGCGGCGTTGAAGCCCGGCGACATCGACAAACCGGTCAGGATCATCAACGGCAGGGCCAGAAACAGGACCGAGGCATAGGCCAGCTTTTGCAGCACGTTATAGTGGGCGCTGTGGTGAAAGCGCAGACGGGCGTGGTCAGCAAGGTCGCGCGGCAGAGCACGCAGGTCCGCCAGCGTCGGGATCAGCTGGCGCAGGTGTCCATTCAGGGCCGAAGCGATCAGCCACAGCGTCAAGGTGCCGACCAGGATCCATGCGAAGAAGAAATGGATGATCCTGCCGGTCGCAAGGCTTTGCTTGGACGGGATGGTCAGCGCTGACGGAAAGGCCCGCACGTCTCCATCCGAGACGCCAAGGACGCCGGTGGTGTCGAACTCGGCCCCGAAGATCTGCGTTACACCACGGATTTCCCCGTCCACTTCGCGCGCGCCGATGGTCAGGATGGCGTTGTCGTAGTCGAAACCCGATTCGAGCCCGATATGCAGGCTGGGGAAGGCATTGAAGATCTGCAATCCGGTCAGCAGCAGAAAGAACAGGCTGACCGCCCAGATCCAGTGCGTGATCCGCGTGACCAGCCTTTGACGATAGACAAGTGGGCCGTTTGGCATGGCAATTCCCCTCTTCCTGCTGAAAGCTACGATGCCGGGCGACGAAAAGTTTCACCCCGCCCGGCGGATCAGCGCTGATTGCATTTTGCGGCTCTCCGGCTTATCTCGAAGGCAGACCGCAAGGGCAGGACCAAAGCCGCATGAACTGGATTTCGAACTACGTCCGACCAAAGATCAACTCGCTCTTTTCGCGCCGTGAGGTGCCCGAGAATCTTTGGACGAAATGCCCCGAATGCGGGACGATGCTGTTTCACCGCGAACTTAGCGGCAATCAGAACGTCTGTGGCAATTGCGATCACCACATGGCAATCAGCCCGCGCGAACGGTTCGAGGCGCTGTTTGACGGCGGCATCTTTACCGAGGTGAAGGTTCCCGATGCAGTGGTCGACCCGCTGCATTTTCGCGACCAGAAGAAATACCCCGACCGGATCAAGGCGGCCCAAAAGGCTAGCGGCGAAAAAGACGCGATGCTGGTGGCCGAAGGCGAGATCAACCGGACAGGCATCGTTGCCGCCGCGCAGGATTTCAGCTTCATGGCCGGGTCGATGGGCATGTATGTCGGCAACGCGATCATCGCCGCCGCCGAACGGGCGGTAAAGCTGAAGCGGCCGCTTGTGCTGTTTTCGGCGAGCGGCGGGGCGCGGATGCAGGAGGGGATGCTGTCCCTGATGCAGATGCCGCGCACGACCGTGGCAGTGCAGATGCTGAAAGAGGCGGGGCTGCCCTATATCGTCGTTCTCTGCCATCCGACGACGGGCGGGGTGACGGCCAGCTATGCGATGCTGGGCGATGTGCAGATTGCCGAGCCGAATGCCCAGATCGGCTTTGCCGGGGCGCGGGTGATCGAACAGACGATCCGCGAAAAGCTGCCCGAAGGCTTTCAGCGGGCGGAGTATCTGCTGGATCACGGCATGCTGGACCGCGTGGTCCACAGGAAGGCGATGAAAGACGAGTTGGTCACGCTGGTGCGCTTGCTGATGGGCCAGCCCCCGGCGATCAAGGGCGACCTGCCTGCCCCGGTCGAGGACAATGCCCCCGAAACCGCAGGCGCCAAAAAGTGACACAAGGCTCGGATGTCGTCCTTGAACGGATGATGACGCTGCACCCCAAGGTCATCGACCTGACCTTGGCCCGCGTTGACCGGCTGCTGGAACGGCTGGGCAATCCTGAACGGCAGATCCCGCCGGTGATCCATATTGCCGGAACCAACGGCAAGGGCAGCACGCAGGCGATGATCCGCGCGGGGCTGGAGGTGGATGGGGACCGGGTTCACGCTTACACGTCTCCGCATCTGGCGCGGTTCCACGAACGGATCCGGCTGGCGGGGGAGTTGATCGGCGAACCCGCGCTGACCGCGCTGCTGGATGAATGCGTGCGGGTGAACGGCCCGGACGAGATCACGTTTTTCGAGATCACCACCTGCGCAGCCTTTCTGGCCTTTGCGCGAACCCCGGCGGACTGGACGCTGCTGGAGGTCGGGCTTGGCGGGCGACTGGATGCAACGAATGTGGTGGAAAAGCCCGCGCTGACGATCATCACTCCGGTTTCGATCGACCATCAGCAGTATCTGGGCGAGACGCTGGCCGAGATTGCCGGCGAGAAGGCCGGGATCATCAAGCGGGGGGTGCCGGTGATCGTCGGACCGCAGACGGAGGCGGGCCTTGCGGTGATCGAAGCCCGCGCGGCCCGGCTGGGTGCCCAAGTTCTGGCCTTTGGGCAGCACTGGAACGCGTTCGAAGATCGCGGGCGGCTGGTGTTTCAGGATGAGAACGGGCTCTTGGACCTGCCCTTGCCGAACCTGCCCGGCCCGCATCAGATTCAGAACGCCGGGGCAGCTTTGGCCGCCCTGCGCGCCTTGGGCCGGGACGAAGCGGCCTGCGAGGCCGCCGTGACCCGCGCCTTCTGGCCCGCCCGGATGCAGCGCCTGCGCCATGGGCCGCTGGTGGATGCAGCGCCGAAGGTCGAGCTTTGGCTGGACGGCGGCCACAACCCTGCAGGGGGCGAGGCCGTGGCGGCAACTTTGGCCCGGATGCCCGCGCGTGAGACGCATCTGATCTGCGGCATGCTGAACACCAAGGACGTGACCGGCTATATGCGTCCGCTTGCGCCGCAGGTCACCCGGTTGCACGCCGTGTCGATCCCGGGCGAAAAGAACACCCTGCCCGCTGAAGTCACACGAGATGCCGCGCGCGCGGCGGGGATAGACGCGGTGACGGCGGCCTCGGTTGCCGATGCCATTGGCGCGATTGCCGCAAGTTCGCCCGAAGCGCGGGTTCTGATCTGCGGCTCGCTGTATCTGGCCGGAACGGTGCTGCGGGAAAACGGCTGACCCGAGCGCAGTGACCAAAATCCTTCGAAAGATTTCGGAAATCTTTTTGAAAAGATTTGGCCCAGATTTAAGCAGATGCGCAATACCGTGCCATAAACATGTCCACCGCGCCACGGATCGACCTTTGCGCAAGCTCGGGCGTGATCGTTTCGGCCATGCCGAAGATCAGCTTTTCGTGGACCCCTGCCTTGCACAGCTGGGCAAACTGATCTGCCGCAAGGTCGAAGTCGTCGATCACAAGTTGGCCACCCTCCACATAGCAGCGCAGATAATGCACAAGCCGATCATGGATCAGACCCGGACCAAAGTCATGAAACTGGCGACCAAGGCCCGGGAAACGCTCGCCCTCGCCAACCACGATGCGGAACATGCGCTGGCCGAACTCTGACATCAGGAAGGACGTAATCCGTTCGGCGGCGATGGTCAGCATCACGCGGACCGGCATATCACCCTCGATCCGGGCCACGGCAGCTTCGGTCTGGCGATGGCATTCGCAGCGCGCAACCTCCAGAAACAGCAACTGCTTGTCGGGGAAATAAGCGTAGATCGTGGCCTTCGAGACCCCCGCCTCACGCGCGATGTCGTCGACCGATGCGCGTTCAAACCCGTCGCGCATAAAGACCTTGCGCGCGCCCTCGAGCACTTGGTCGAACTTCCGGCCGCGCCGGACACCCTGATCGGCAATGACGTTCATCGGCCCCCCATGCCGCGACCATAGAACACCGGGGTCCGGCGCCGCAAGCAAAGGTGCGCCACCGCAATCAGGGCCGCAGGGATCAAGCCAGGAGGTCCGCTCAGGATTTTGCTCTTGCGGCCACGGCGGCGGAGCCTAGATTAGAACCATTCCAATTTACAGGTCCCCCCATGCTGTCTGCCCTGACTTTTCGTCGCCGCTTTTCCGACCTGTCGGAACAAGAGGTGCTGGCGCTGGCCATTTCCTCGGAAGAGGACGACGCCCGCATCTACCGCAGCTTTGCCGAACGGCTGCGCGGCGCTTATCCCGCCTCGGCTGCAGTGTTCGACGGCATGGCGATCGAGGAGGACAGCCATCGCCACCGACTGATCGACCTGCATGTCGCCCGCTTTGGTGCGGTGATCCCGCTGATCCGGCGCGAGCATGTCGCCGGTTTCTACGCTCGCCGCCCGGTCTGGCTAAGCCAAACGCTGTCGCTGGAAACCATCCGGGGCGAAGCGGCGGCGATGGAAAAGACGGCGCAGGATTTCTACACCCGCGCCGCTGCCCGCACCGGTGACGCCGCCACGCGCAAGCTTTTGGGCGATCTCGCCGCCGCCGAAGCCGGCCACGAGGCGCATGCCGTGGGGCTTGAGGCCGAACACCTGTCGCCAGATGCCCGCAGCGGCGAGGATCAGGCCGCCAAGCGTCAGTTCATCCTGACCTGGGTGCAGCCGGGTCTGGCCGGGCTGATGGACGGGTCGGTGTCGACGCTGGCCCCGATCTTTGCCACCGCCTTTGCCACGGGCGACACCTGGACCACGTTCCTTGTCGGCTCGGCCGCGTCGGTGGGCGCAGGTATCTCGATGGGCTTCACTGAAGCCGCGCATGACGACGGCGTCTTGTCCGGGCGGGGATCGCCGCTGAAACGCGGCGTCGCGTCGGGGGCGATGACCACGGTTGGTGGCATGGGTCACGCGCTGCCTTACCTCATCACCGATTTCTGGACAGCCACCAGTCTGGCCTTTGTCATCGTCTTTGTCGAACTTTGGGCCATCGCCTGGATTCAGAACCGCTATATGGAGACCCCGTTCCTGCGTGCGGCCTTGCAGGTGGTGCTTGGCGGTGCTTTGGTCTTTGCCGCAGGGGTATTGATCGGAGGCGGGTGATGTATCGCAAGGGCGAAGTCAGCTATCAGGCGCTGCCATTGCCGGACCGGGTTCAGCTTGAGCCCGAGGCCAGTGTGGCAGCGGCCGAGGCGTTTCTGACCTACATGCGCAAACGGCATTCGGTGCGCGACTATTCCAGCCGCGACGTGCCCGAAGCGGTGATCGCCGCCTGCATCGCAGCCGCCGGAACCGCACCATCGGGGGCCAACCACCAGCCTTGGCATTTCGTCGCCATCTCTGATCCGGCGATGAAGGCCCGCATCCGTGAGGGTGCAGAGGAGGAAGAGCGCGCTTTTTACGCGGGCGGTGGCGGTGATGAATGGCTTGCCGCACTTGAGCCGATCGGGACCGGCGTCAACAAGCCACACCTGACCGATGCGCCCTGGCTGATCGTGATCTTCGCCCAGCGCTATGGCGTGACTGACGACGGCGCCCGCTACAAGAACTACTATGTCCCGGAAAGCGTCGGCATTGCCACCGGCATGCTAATCACCGCGCTGCATCATGCCGGACTGGTCTGCCTGGAGCATACGCCGAACCCGATGAAATTCCTTGGGGCCCTGTGTGGCCGGCCCGAGCATGAAAAGCCGGTCATGATCCTGCCGGTCGGCTATCCGGCAGAGACTGCCACAGTTCCCGCTGTCGCCAAGCGCAAAAAGCCGCTGACGGATATCATGAGCGTCTTTCGCGGCTAGAATGACCGGCCTTCAAGCGGGTGCCAAGCCAATGGCACCCGTCGGCAGGAAGGATCTTACCCCTGCGCCGCAATCCGGCGCGGAACCACCCGCTGCGGGGCGACACCGTCGCCGCCTTCGGCCTCGGGCGAAGGCTCGGCATCATCGGCAGAGGCCAACCCTACCGGGGTCTCGTCGTCATTCGCCATGGCCATGGGTTCGTCATCGGTGACCTGATCGAATCCAACCAGCAAAAGCGGCTCCTGCACCAGTGTCGTCATCCGCTTTGGTCTGGTTACAGCTATTGTCTGGCGCGGTGGGCGGTCTTGTTTGGGGCGGGTCGAGGCGTCGTTGACCTTGATCACGGTGAAACTGATGTTGTCCTGATCGGGGTCGCCCAGTTTGCCCAGTTCT